>JBAVNP010000162.1:0-12584 GCA_049691175.1 Sedimentisphaerales bacterium | reverse complement strand
AACAAATCCTTTGTTTCGACGGCAATAATGCCGGCAATCAGCATCAGAACCAACAGTATATAGAAAATTTCCATAATAGTTTCACCAGATTTTACACAGAACAAATAATAACACAAGCAAACCAAGCGTAACCCAGGTCATATACATCGGCAAAACGCCGTTATGCAGCCATCGCAATAATCCCGTCAGCGACAAGCCTGTCCTACCTGTCTGTACATAAGGGTCAAAAACCTCGTTTTCCTGCCAGAAATAAAGATGTTTAAGACCTGGCAGAGAGGATACTGTTTTATAGAAACCAGTCCCTGGGATAATCATTGAATCGTTCGGCTGAATTTCGCCGCCGGTCCACGTCCGAACCATCCTTGCTTTTTTGCCGATACCGGCAGCAGCAATTATCACAAGACCCAAAAGCAGACCGGCGATGAGCAGAAAAGTCGCAACAGGCGAATTCCACCAGCCGATGAACTGCACTTTATCCTCAAACCCAAGCGCAGGATAAATAAAAGTCTTCAGGGGCAGCATATAAGCCACGCCGAAAATCACACACAAAGCGGCAAGAATTAACATCGGCAGATACTGAAAAGCCGACACTTCTTTTGTACCTTTTAGCTCATCAGGCAGACGTGAAAGAAAAACCGAATGAATAATTTTTACAAAAGAAGCAAGAGTAAGGGCGCTCGCAAACATCGCTATCACAAGCCATAAAGGCCACAGTGCCGCTGCGGTGCCGGTGCCTGAACCCATCTGTATTATACCCTGATATACGAGCCATTTCGAAGCAAAACCATTAAAAGGAAGTACACCTGAAATACTCAGCGACGCTATTAAACAAGCCGTAAAAGTCAAAGGCATTTTCCTGCCGAGGCCGCCAAGTCTTTCAAGTTCGCCGGTCCCGGTACTTTGTTCGACCGCGCCGCCACAGAGAAATAAACATGATTTGTATATCGAATGATTAAGCATGTGGAAAAGACCGCCTGCAAAACCTATAGGGTTCATGGTCGCAATACCGAGAACCATATAGCCTACCTGACTGATTGCGTGGTATGCAAAGAGCTTTTTAATATTATGCTGAACCATTGCAATCATCACGGCAATCAGCACAGTAGCTGCGCCAATTACAGCCAGTATGAGTTTCATATCGGAGGCTATCACAGAAAATATACCTCGTCCCGGCATAACAAGCAAAACAAGCAGATATATGCCGAGAAGCTTATCAATTGAAGCAGGCAAAATCGCCATTACTGAAGCATCCGAATACTGGCCGCTTGTCGGCAGCCAGGTATGTAAAGGCAAAGCACCGGCCTTGGTAATGGCGGCGGTCAGCATAAGCAAAAACGCTGTTATAATAATCGCGGAGCTTTCAGTTAAATTAATTTGTGAAATTTGGAATGTTCCGCAAATTTTATAAAGAAAGAGTATTCCCAGCAGCAGAGCGCCGTCGCTTGCACCAAGCATCGCAAAGGTTTTTGTGGCAGCATAATTGGAATTTTCCCTGCCGGTGGTCAGCAGCAAATATAACGCGACAGTAACAATCTCCCAGAAGAATAAAAGCACAAGCAGATGGTCAGATAAAAGAACGCCAATGGAAGCGCCAACTGTCAGCAACATCGCTCCGAAATAAATATTTGAAGCTCTGCTGTCAACAAAAGACTTTATGGAATAAATGGCTGCCAAAAAGACGAAACCGGCAGTGAACAGAATCATAAATGCCGACAGAGGTGCAGACCTGAACAATAAATCAAAATTTATCTCCTGAATATGAAAAACAGAAATACTCCAGGTAAATATCTTGATACGGAAAATCTGAACCGCCCCGGCAAAAACCAGTCCGGAAACCAGTAAAGTTAATGCTGCCGAGAAATGTTTCCATGTCCTTGGCAAAAACAATAATATAAAGCCCAGAACCAAAGGTCCAAAAACAATAATAGGAAGCAACTCATTCAAATTTGAACCCTTCCTGAAACTTCATTTGTTTTTTCAATAGTTCTGTTTTGCCGCGACTCAGTCTCAAAAGCTCTTTCCCGTCGCAGATAACTTTACTGCCGCCAATTACCGCAAGCCGTTCTGTGCAGCTATAACATGGGTCAACCGCAGCGAGGGTAATTGTTACATCGGAAATATTTGCACCGATACAGGACGCCTTAAACGACGGCACATTTACATAGCTGGGGGCCCTTACCTTGTGTCGGACAGGCCTGTTTCCGCCGTCGCTTCTAACGTAATGAAACGTCTCGCCTCTGGGAGCTTCGGTGTGGCCGACAGCTTCGCCGGCAGGTATTTGTTTTACCTCAACAGCGATAGGGCCTTTAGGCAGCTTCTTTAATGCCTGGCGGACGATATTTACTGATTCAAGGGTTTCAAGCAGTCTGACAACCGTCTTTGCAAAGACATCTCCCTGGGGCTGTGTGATAACCTTCCAGTCAAGCTCGCCATATGCGGCATACGGGTCATCCCTGCGAACATCAATGTCAACGCCACTGCCTCTGGCAGTCGGACCAGTAACAGCATATAAAATAGCATCTTCCTTCGTAAGAACGCCTACACCTTTGAGCCTTGCCTGCAAAATCGGGTCGTCAAGAACCGCCTTTGTGAGCATATTCATTTTCTTTTCGATTTTATCGAGTTCCTTGAGCATTTCAGGTATCATCGAATCGTCAATATCCTCCCGGCAGCCTCCAACTTTTACATTGCCGTAGTTGTTTCGGTTGCCGGTGATTTTTTCAAGGATATCGAGAATAGGTTCACGGTATTTCCATGCCCACATAAAGACGGTATCGTACCCGATAAAGTGGCCTGCCAGGCCCACCCAGAGAACATGACTGTGGATACGTTCAAGTTCGTTGATAATCGTTCTTACATACCTTGCCCTGTCTGGCGGTGTTATGCCTGCAAGTTCCTCGACAGCCTGGACGAAAGCAAGAGGATGCGAAGCAGAGCATATTCCGCATATTCGCGAAATAAGGTAAGGCACCTGGTCAAACTGCAGCGTTTCGCTGATTCCTTCAATGCCTCTGTGATTATAGCCAATTCGAACATCGATATCGGTAACAATTTCACCGTCGACAGTTAACTGGAAAAACTCCATCTCTTCCTGCAGCGGATGAAGCGGCCCAATAGCAAGAACAGGTTTTCTAATTGGTATTTTCATCTTAATTTCTTGAATTCATAGTCTTTTTTTAGAGGATATTTGCCGTTAGGCCAGTTGTCGGCCAGAATTAGTCTTTTCATATTCGGATGATTCTTAAACTCTATTCCGAATGTGTCGTGGATTTCCCTTTCAATCCATTCAGCGCCCGGGATAAACGGTGCTATGGACTCTATCTGCGGTTTATTGCGGTCGCGGATAAAAGCCTTTACATTTATAAAAGTACCGAGTTGGTCGTATGCAAAATGATATATAATTTCATAACAGTTGTCTGAATCAATGCCGGTAGCGATTACAAATCTTGCCTTTAAGTCCTCAAAGAGAAACTTGCTGACTATAGGAGCATTTTCCGACTCACAGAGAAGATAAAGTCGCTTGGGTGAAGTCTGCTCGACTCTTATAAGTTTGTCGGTTATCGAGTTGATTTTTTCTTTTAATTGTTCGTAAGTCATTTTTATAATGCCTTTAGAGCCGTTACAATTCCTGAAATCATCGCTTCCGGTTTGGGCGGACAGCCGGGAACATAAGCTATAATCGCATCAGGGTCGATTTCCTTTATAATCTTATCTACAGGGCCGGCAACGTGATAGCCCGGCATGAAAATTCCCCTGTCGCACGCACAGGCCCCGATTGCAAAAACCACGCAGGGCTTTGCTATCTGCCGATAAACTTCCTGCAGGCGGGGGACAACCTGTTCTGTTACAACGCCCGTGACAAGCAGCGCATCGGCGTGGCGAGGAGAACCGACAAGCTTTACGCCGAAACGCTCCACATCAAACCGCGGCGTCAAACAATCTACGATTTCGATATCGCAGTTGTTGCAGGCCCCGGCGTTGACGTGAAAGACCCACGGCGATTTTTTCAGTCCAAATTTTTTCCAAAAACCCATAACTTATTCCTACAGCCAGCCGAGATTAAAATAATTGCCTATAAGGGCAAGAACCAATGCAATAACCAGAACAGGCGAACAATAGTACCAGAAGAATTTCATTGCCTGGTCAATCCTCATACGAGGATTGGTATTCTTTATAAGTATTAGTAAAACGAGAACTATTACATACTTTATTATACCGGCATATATCGAGGGACCGAATCCGCCGACAAACAATTCAACTACAAACAAAGGCAGTGCTATCAGCATCATCGCATGAACGATTTTCCATATCGCAAGAAGCGGCCCTGAATATTCAATAAACACGCCGCCGGCAAGCTCTGTCTCGGCCTCAGCCATATCAAAAGGCGTTAACCCCAGCTTTGCCTGGATACACAAAATCGCCGCAAGAAATGCTAAAAAACCAGAGATACTCATTATGGGTTTAACTCCGGATATCGCAGCAAGTGATAGAATTTGCGTTCCTTCAAGTCTGCCTGTCGCCTTGACGAGTACGATAACAAAGGCCAAAAGAAGCGGCAGCTCATATGAAATCAAAAGCTTTATCTCCCTTGCCGAGCCTATCGCGGCGTGCGGACTTGCGCTGGCCGACGCACCGAGTATCAGTGCCAGCGACGGCATAGCCAGAAGATAAATCATCACAATAATATCACCGGCAAAATGAGTGTCGTTGTTCATCGCGATTTTCCACAGCATTGTCGAAAGCAGGATAAGCGAGCTTAACGCGGCCAAAGGAGCCAGCGAGAAAATAAACCTGTTTGCCTGTTCTGGTATAAGCTGTTCCTTGCCGAGAAGTTTCACCACGTCCGCAAATGGCTGCATCACAGGCGGTCCGACACGATATTGAACCAGAGCGCTTACTTTGCGGACAATCCAGCTTGCGACAAGACCCGCAATTGCTGTAAGGGCAAAACCGTAAACGAAAAATTCAATCAAATTTTTAATTAATTCATTCATCCGGACGCCTTTTGGCTTTTGGGCAGAAACGGTTCCCATAAATCGCCGCCCGTCACTTTCACAACTACACCATCAAAAACTTCCGTCATATCCTTATTCTTTTCCATATCGATTTCCCGCCAATCGAGCGCACCGCTCTTGCAGGTCCTGACGCAGAGCGGTTTTTCATTTTTTTCCAGCCTGCCTCTGCACAAATCGCATACATCATCGACAAACGCCGCAAGTTCTGTGTAAACCGTGCCGAAAGGGCAGGCAATTGCGCATGTGCCGCAACCTGTGCAGAGCATATCAGCCCTTTTAAGAACCTGCTCACCGCCTCGGCCGGTATCGACTTTTTCCAAAGCCTTGCGGGGACAAGCCGTTATGCACGGTGCAGTCTTGCACTTTCGGCAGATAAGGGCAAAGCGAATTTTTTCCAGCAGGGCATTTATGCCGTTGTTCGCGGGATGATGCTTGTATGAGCATTGCACATCACAGAGGGTGCAGCTCTTACATTTTTTCAAATCTATTATAAGTTTTTCGGGCATTTTCAATTAGTCCCAGATTTTGGGATAGTCCTTTATCTGCGCATAAGTAAATACCGGGCCATCCTTGCAGACATAATATTTTCCAAGCATACAATGGCCGCACAGGCCTATACCGCAGCTCATATTCTTTTCCATCGAAAGATATATTTGCTCAGGCTTGAAGCCGAATTCGAGCAGTTTTAATGTGGCAAATTTCATCATTATCGGCGGTCCGCATACGACAGCAACGGAATTGGCGATATTTACATCATCAGGTTTTAATATAGTAGTTACCACGCCGACATTGTCCTTCCACTGGCCGTTGGCTTTGTCAACTGTGAGCTTCATCTGAACGCCGGCGATTTTCTGCCAGTCGCCAAACAGTGTTTTTTTGTAAATAAAATCCTCAGGCGTTTTGGCGCCGTAACGGCAGACGATAGAAACAAAATCTTTTTTTCTTTCGACAAGTGCAAGGAACAACGAACGAATCGGTGCAAGTCCCACGCCGCCGCCGACTATGTAAACTTCCTTCCCGGCAAAATCATCTAAAGGGTAGCCGTTGCCTAAAGGGCCTCGAATGCCCAGAGTGGTGCCTTTCTTTATTTCATGGAGTTTTGCGGTTACTTTGCCGGCCTTCATAATACTGATTTCCATTGTATCCTTGCGGGATGGGGCCGAAGACGGGGTAAACGGCGCCTCGCCGCTGCCTGGCAAAGTCAGCTCAACAAACTGACCGGCCTTAAACAGAATCGGAGTCTTGGGTTTCAGAACAAAGCTCTTTATTGTTGGAGACTCATCGATAATATCGATTACCTCGGCATCAACAGGTTGATATGGATTTTTATGGCTTATCATTTTGCTTTTCGTGCCTTCGATTCATCATTTAATTGTTTAAGCAACCTGCGAATGTCCATCGTGCCAGATTCGGCATCAATACATCTGCCGCAGCCGACGCACATATTGATACCGTACCGCTGCAGATAATATGAAAATTTGTGCATCAGGCGGTGTTTAATCCTGTCGCTGATAATCTTCCGCGGGTTTTCGCCGCCCGCAACAGCGGCGTAAGTCATTCTCATACAGCTGTCCCACATCTTCATCTTGCCGTAATAATTTTTAAGCTTTGTATCGTGCAGATAAAAACAATGGCAGGTCGGACAAACTCTCGTACAGGCCTGGCACTCGACACAGCCGGCAGCTTCGGCATCGAAAAGCTGAGAACCGTCGGAACTTTCAACAACGCTTTGAACGGGACCATTGAGCTTGAATTCGGCATTTTGACTGACAAGAATCTCATCAGCCTTTTTGCGGTTTTCGTCTCTTTGCTTTATTAATTGAGGCGTTGCCTTTTTGAAGAGTTGTTGGTTTTTCTCGATGAGATTTTTGCCTTTATCTGAGCCTGCCTCAATTAAGAATCCGCCTTCGACAGGTGAAACGTTCAGGTCAAAGCCTTTATCGGCCCAAGTCTTGCCGCCAAACATACAGCAAAAACAGCTTTTCGCAGGGTTAGTGCAGTCCGACGATACAATAAACATTTTTTCTCTGTGAGTGATATAGAAGGGGTCTTTGAATTCATCCTCGCTGAAAACCTTATCGAGGATTTCAATTGACCGCAGGTCGCAGTCTTTAAGACCAAAGACGGCAAACGGCTTTATTTCCTGTGTTTCATATTCATGTGGGAAAACCGCTGCAAGCTCGCGAATCGGAAAAAGAAATTCTTTTACAGGCGTACAAACACGTATTTCATTAAGTATAAGTTCTTCGTCGGTAGACGTATAAAGCTTAAAGACATAATGAAAATTGACTTTTTTAGGAATGTATAGTTCGCACTCGGATGCGATAGCATTACATAAGACCTTCAAGTTTTCAACGAAAACTGGTTCCATCTGCTTATCCTGGTATTATTTAATTTATACTAACGGCAGGTAATAGGGCAAAGTTGCAAGGTCCATTGCAATATCAATGTTGATTATTTTAACCTTCTTCGGAGCATCTAAAACGCACGGCGCAAAATTTAATATGCCGTGAACCCCTGCCTTTACGAGTTTGTCAGTTACATCTTGCGCAACTTCGGATGGCGTAGCAATGATGGCAAGTTTTATTTTCCTTTTTCTGAGAATATCAATATTTGAAGCATTGGTTACAGTATGAGTCCCGATTTTTTTGCCTATTTTTCTTTTGTCGGTATCCAGAGCGCAGCTAATTTTAAAACCATAGCTTTTAAAGCCGGGATAACCGAGAATTGCCGAACCGAGTTTGCCGGCCCCGACAATTGCTACTTTGCGCGAAGATTCCAACTTAAGGATTTTCTTTATTTCCTTTATCAGCCTTTTAACATCATAGCCCCGGCCCCGGATGCCGAAATAGCCGAAATAGGAGAAATCTTTTCTGATTTGTGAATCTGTTGTATGAACAAGAGTTGAAAAATCATTGCTTGAAACATTTTTGCAGTCTCGCTGGCAAAGCAACAACAGCTGCCTCAGGTAAACAGGCAGGCGCCTGATAGTTTCATCCGGTATTTTGTGGTACCGCATAGTTTCCCCTTGAAATTAAAGCTTGTGTTCACATTCACAAGCTCCTGCTACTATAAAATAAGCGTTTTATGAGACCTTGGTCAAGTAATTTATTAAAAATTATGTGAAAATTAACACATATTTTTTGATAGGTTACGTGAAGATAGGCGATTTTCGTATTTTCTCCTCGTAATCTGCGAAAATCTCAAGTGGTTTGCTGTAATAAAATTAAGAGTAAAAACCTGTCCTTATTGCTCGATTTTATTGTAGTTTTTCGTAAGGCCACATTTCAAGTCCGCCGTCCAGTACCTTTACATTTTCAAAACCTTCCTTTTCCAATATAAATGCCGCCTCATATGCCCTTAAAGAATAATTGCAAAATGCCACAATCGGCTTGTTCCTGTCGAGTTCAGCAAAACGAGCTCGTAGCGAAGCAAGAGGAATCAGGGTCGAATCGGACAGTCTGCTCTGATGATATTCGGCTGGCGTTCTTACATCCAACAGGACAAGATCGGTTTTTTCCTGCATCAATTGCCACAGTTCCAGCGGTGCTATGCCGTTCATAAAGCCGTCAAGTTTGTTGCGTGCAACATTGGCTGCGGTAATAATATTGTCAATTACAGGGGCATATGGGGGAGCATAACACAAATCAAGATTTGCCATTTGTTCAACCGTCATTTGTGAGGTAATTGCGACTGCTGCAACATCAATCCGCTTATCAGTATTGCCGGGGCCTATGGCTTGGGCACCGAGCAATTTACGACTCTTTTTGTCAACCACAAGTTTTAACATAAGAAGCTGTGCGCCGGGCACAAAATGTTCTTTGTCCGGAGCCGGCACAAGAACCGAAATGACATCGAAACCTGCCTGTTTGGCCGTCCGTTCTGTAAGGCCGGTAACGGCAACGTTATAATCAAAGACCTCACAGGCTGTAGTGCCGAGAATCGGGGCAAATGTGTCATTTCCGCCGCAGATATTTATCGCAGCAACTCTGCCTTGCTTATTTGCAGTTGAACCTAAAGGTATATAGCAGGGTTTTTGTGTTATCAGGTCAATATTTTCCACACAGTCACCGGCAGCATAAATGTTTGCGTCCGACGTCTGCATTCTCGGATTAACTTTTATTGCACCGGTTGCGCCAATTTCGAGGCCGGCTTTTTGGGCCAACGACACATTAGGTCTGTTGCCTATAGCAACTATTACAAGATCGGCTGGGAATGTACCTTTGTTGGTCAGAACCGATTCGACATTATCCTGTCCCTGAAATCTTTTTACCTGAGTATCGATAAGGACTTTTACACCGTGAGATTCGAGATGATTTTCGACAAGCATTGCCATCTCAACGTCGAGCAGGCGGAAAATTTGCGGCAGTTTTTCAAGAATCGTTACCCTGCAGCCCTTTTTAACGAGCGCCTCAGTCATTTCAATTCCGATAAGACCGCCGCCGACAATAACAACATCGCGGGCTTTTCCCCTGTCCAAGGCTGCCTTTATACCCTCTGCATCGGTAACACCATGAAGGGTAAAAATATTGCCGAGTTTAATTCCTTCAATATTGGGAATAACAGGTTCTGAACCGGTTGCAAGAACGAGTTTATCATAATCAAGCAGTGATTCTGTTCCGTCGAGGAGGTGTCTTACACGAACCTGTTTTTTGATGCGGTTAATTTCAAGGGCTTCGGTCTGGTTCATAATGTGAACATTTTTTACCTGCTGGAAGAATATCGGATCTCTGACAACACCTGCCGGCGAACTCATCAATTCGCTCTGTTCTTTGACTGTACCGCTAATGTAATAAGGTAGGCCGCAGCCGGCATAAGAGAGCAGTCTGCCCTTTTCGACGATTGTTACATCGGCATCAGAGTCAAGACGATTGATTTTAGCAGCGACCTTGGGACCTGCTGCAACTCCGCCAATTATCACTACTTTCATTGGCTTTTTCATCTTTTGGTCTCCTGAGATGATTTGTTCGGCTGTAACTTTTGATACAGCCTTGAGATTTACTACAAGTTCGGTTCCACCGAGATGAGATTTTTCAACGTGAACATTTCCCCCCGCGGCTTCAACCATCGCCTTTACAAAGGCAAGACCAAGCCCTGTACCCGGCCGGGATGAAGCATGGGCGCCGGGTGTTCTGTAAAAGGGCTGGAAAACTTTCTGGCGGTTTTCTTCTGAAATGCCGATACCTGAATCGGCAAGCCTTATCTGATATGAATCCAGCGGCTTATCATACAAAAGAAGCATCTCAATCCTGCCGTTGTCAGGCGTATATTTAACTGCATTTGACAGCAGGGCTTCGAGCACTTCGGTTATTGCTGCTTCAGTTCCAACAGCCCAGGCAGGTTCAACATTAATCTTCGTCGCAAGAATAATGTTGTGTCCAAATGCCTGCCGGCTGAATGCAATGGCACTTTTGCGCACAAGTGCGGCAAGTTCAACTTCTCTTCTAAAAGCTCCTGGTTCGCTGATGGATTTTGCGATTGCGAGAAGTCTCTGGGCAGTGAGTAAAGCCTCATCACAACGCCCAATCGCTCTTTGCAGAAAGTCTTTCTGCTTCGGCGTAACAGGGCCTGCAAATCCGCCAAGGAGCGTCTGAAGAATTGTGCTGATTGAAAAAACCGGTTCTTTAAGCTGATGTGCTACGAGAGAGGCAAATTTTAATGGGTCTGATATAAGATTCTTCATAAAAACGAATTAAAGAGATTCTGATTATCGGTGTATATTATAGCACCAAAGAACAGTTTTTCAACCTTTTTCGGTATAAACCCTGATTTCCCAGATGATAGATGGCAAATGGATTTTGCAGATAAAATTCATATTCTATGTCATCATTCGCAACATAAAGATTTTAGGTGGTTGCAATTTGGGAAGATTTTGATATTATCGTGGAATTGAAAGACTTGGTTGTGTAACCAGGTATTTAATATAGGAAATCTCAGATAAAATACCTAAAAACTGCTACCTGTTTTTGAAGGATACTATCTATGCAGGACAATAAGTATGTTATTCTTGCAATTGACGATGACCCTGATTTTCTGCAGGCAATCCGCCTGTTTCTCGAAGCCAACGACTATATAGTGGTTGAGGCCAAAAGTGCCGAAGAGGGTTTGAATGTTTATAAAAAGACAAAGCCCGACCTTATTCTTGTCGATTTGATGATGGAGGAGATTGACGCTGGCACTAAATTCACTAAGGAACTCAGGCTTCTTGGCAACAAGGCGCCTATATGTCTTTTAAGCAGCGCAGGTGACGGAATGACAGACAACATTGATTGTAGCAAGCTTGGTTTCAGCGGCGTATTCCAGAAGCCTATCAAAAATGAGCGCCTTCTCGACGTCATCAAGGCCAAATTGAAGAGTAACCCGTATGTCAACAATAGCAATTTGGCGGACTGTTAAAGTCTTGGCGGATGGCTGCCTAATGGTTTGGATGATTTTTGACTTGCTTCTGGTGAATGAGAAAAAAGCAGATAGCGTAGAAAATTTTCAAATTGATTTTTCTTTTCAGGATAACCACCTATATTTACTGTCGTATAAAAAACGCATTTTTTCAAGGGGAATGAGTTAATCTGCCGATTACAATTAAAGTCAAGCTTTACCACCTTCAGTTATTATGCTATAAGTGCAAAAAAATGGAGCGTCAACAATTGTCTCGTTCTGTGGTACCCATTGGCGTGGGAGTCTTTGAGCGAGAAACTAGTTTGACGCTCCTTTTTTATTAAAGACGTATTTTCTATCAAAGGCAGCCTGCAGTTGCTATTCCCCTTACCCTGTATGTGTCTTTTCCCCGCATTATTGATGATGAAACCGGTTATTTTCCGAAAAGGCATTAACTGGGTTTCAAGCCTACACTACAACTTTCGGATAATTTGCGGCAATTTGAACAGTATAATTTTAAAAATCGGACAAATTTTTCCTGAAACTCAATTTTTATCTTATAAACCGTTTAAGTTAAATAAAAAAACATCGAGAATGGGATACAAGGGGTGTGAAACATAGTTCTCGTTTCGTGGTACCCATTGGCGTGGGAGTCTTTGAGCGAGAAACTAAGTTTGACGCTCCTTTTTTTATTGATTTTCTAAGAGCTTTTTTGTTTTTCCTAACAAGAGCCTTTAATTGCACATCAATTTTAAAAACCCCGTTACAAATCCCGCCCAATCCTCGGCTTGCCAGGCAGCTATCTTTTTTCTACCCATAAGAAAACCTTTTTAAGTTTTTTGGATATCGGTTCTTCAAACTTTCCGCAAAACACATAAATTATCATTACTAAGCGCTGTTGCATTTTGGCTGATGGGAACTATCGCGCCCTCAACGTGAATTATATCGCCTCTGTCATTGAAAACGGGCTGGCCTTTATCCGTAACGCATCGCAGCGAGCCGTCTTTATGAATGATGCGATATTCAATTTCAAAAGAAACCCCCCAATTTTTACATTCAGCATAAGCGGCAAAAACCTTCTGTCGGTCGTCAGGATGAATTAGATTGCCCCAGTGATCTCTATCAGCTAATATCTCATCGGCGTCATATCCGCTTAATTCCTTAATTTTCTCCGAGAAACAAACAACCTCGGGC
>JBAVNP010000161.1:0-5807 GCA_049691175.1 Sedimentisphaerales bacterium | reverse complement strand
GCTCAAATCTGCTCGCATCTGTTATAAGAGATTTCATAAGTCCGTCGAGCTTGTCCTTTTTGTTTTGTTCTACTCTCGGCGACCATGCGGTATTGGCCAGTGCGAGCAGCAGACCAAAAACAAAGGCCGAAACAAGCAGCAGCCAGCTTTGTTCAATGTAATGCTTTACGGCTTTAAGCATTTTTCGTGCCTCCAGCCGGAATAATTTTGCATAATCTGTCTATCAGCGGTGTAATAGAATTCATCAGCAGAATGGAAAACATCATACCTTCCGGATATTCGCCGACTATTCTGATAAGCATCGTCAGGCCTCCGACGCCTATGCCGAAAATCCACATTCCCTTTTTCGTCAGCGGGGATGTAACGGGGTCTGTCGCGATGAAGAACGCCCCTATCAGCATACCGCCGCTCATTAGATGAAATACCGGAGAGGCATACGCCGTGCTGTCCATAAAATAACCAATCGATGAAGCAGCAAACGCGGAAAGCAATACAGCTAATGGAATATGAATACTAATAGTTCCGGTAAGCAGCAGGTATATCCCGCCGATTATTAACGCAATTGAGCTTGTCTCGCCCAGACAGCCGCCCCTTTGGCCGAAGAACAAATCCTTCAGCATATTATTTGCTATCGAGGCATCTACCTTTTTAGAGACATCTTCGCCTTTGCTCTTTATCGCCTGTTTGCTCCACGCCAGCGGCGTCGCCTGTGTTATGGCCGAGGTATTTTTGACCGAAATTTCCGGCATACTTTTATCTATCGTCGCCGGCACTGTCCAGGTAGTCATCATCATTCCGAATGAGGCCGTCAGGAAAGCACGCCCTATCATCGCGGGATTAAATACATTGGCGCCCAAACCGCCGAATACCATTTTGCCGACCGCTATTGCAAAAATGCTTCCGATTATCGCCGTCCACCACGGCAGCGCAGGCGGAACGGAAAAAGCTAATATGACGCCTGTTATCGCCGCGCTAAGGTCACCCAGCGAATTAGGCTTGCTCCGGGCCAGATTACAAAGCCACTCCGCCAGGCAGCAGGCCGCGACACAAACCAGCGTAAGCATTACCGCCTTGGCGCGAAAATACCATACCGCCGCGATAAAGGCAGGCAAAAGCCCTATCAGCACATTGAGCATTATCAGGCTTGTCGAATAATGCTTACTAATATGCGGTGCAGGCGAAATTTTTATATTCTGCAACATTTTTATTTCCTGCGATTACTTCGGCATAAGTTTTTTCTGTCTGGCAACAAGGATTTTCCCGGTCTTTATAAAACCTGAAAGTTCTATATTCGCCGGACATACATAACTGCAGCAGCCGCATTCGATACAAGCCGACATATAATAATCTTCGGCTGTTTCAAGCAGATTATTCTTGACGGCGTGGGCAATCCTGGTCGGGTTAACATTCACCGGACAGGCTGCAATACATCTTCCGCAGCGGATGCACGCTGTTTCCTTTCCGAGCATCTTTGCTTTGCTGATTTCTTTTTCGGTAAGAATAATAACCGCGCCAGACGTTTTAGTTATCGGCGTTGACAAGTCGGCGATGGCAAAACCCATCATCGGCCCGCCGAGTATGACTTTCGCTGCATCGTCGGTCAATCCGCCGGCAAGTTCAATCAGCTCCTTTATCGCCATTCCGACAGGAGCGTAAAAATTACCCGGCTTTTTTATTCCACTGCCCGAAACGGTAACAGGCCGATATGTAAGAGGAACATCAAAAACAACCGCCTCGACAATGGCCGCCGCGGTAGCGACATTACTCACCAGAACGCCTATCATCGGCGGTATCCCGCCGGCCGGCACATCTTCGCCGAGTATTGACTTTATAAGCTGTTTTTCGCCGCCCTGCGGATATTTCGTCTTTACGACAACAACCTCAATCCCCGCCGCTGCGGGCATATTTTTAATCGCTTCTCTAAAGGCATCCGCCGCTGCGGGCTTGTTATCTTCTATGCCTATATATATATCCCCGCAGCCGAGCGCCTTTCCGATAAGCAGCGCGCCTGCGACAACCTGATTAGTCCATTCGAGCATTACCCTGTAATCGCAGGTAATAAAAGGCTCACATTCGCAGCCGTTGATTATGATTGTCCGTATCGGCGAAGAAGGATTTGTTTTTATTTTGACAGATGTCGGAAAGCCCGCGCCGCCCATACCGACTATGCCTGCGTTTCGGACGGCATTGAAAATCTTTTCAGGCGTAAATTTATCAGGATTGAACCTGCCGTCGAACTTATCCGCACAAGGCTGTTTGGGCTGATTGCTTTCATCAGACTCAATAATTATTGCCTCCGCCCTGCCGAGCACCGGATGAGAGCAAAGTGCGATATCTTTGACTGTCCCGTTGACAGGCGAATGAATCGGTGCTGAAACGAATGCATCGGCGCTGCCGATGAGCTGGCCTGCAGTTACGCGGTCTTTCTTATTAACTGCCGGCCTGCATATCGCTCCGATGTGCTGACTGAGCATAACGGCAAGCTGCTTCGGCACAGGCACAGACTTTATCGTCTCGTTTTCCGTCAACTGTTTGTAGTCCGGCGGATGAACGCCTCCGTTGAACGTCAGCTTTCCAAAACGCTTAATTCCTGCTTCTCCAGAATTTCAAAATCATAAGATACAAAAATACGACCGCTACCGCTGCGGCAAGGGCAAGAAGATTTTTGCCCAGTGAGCTTGCGATTCTTTCAGCAAGCACCTTCTCCGCCACAGCAAGAGCAATAATAAAAAAAATCAGCGGCAGCAGAAAGGCTTGGACAACTTTCAGCAGAACTGACGGGCCTTTTAAATTGCCGAGTTCTTTAAAAACTTCCCGGCAGCTGTCTTTTTGGCCGCAATCTTTACATTGCTTGTCCATATCCTTTACCCGAAAATAAAATAAGCCTCCCTTATAATCAAAATTAGTCCAGCTTTCAAGTTATTTTGGCCCTTGCTGAAATACCGCAAGAAATTGATACCGTCCGCCGGCACATTCATCGGATACAAAAATCCGCCTTATGCTTATGATGCCTCCACCAAAATCCCATAAAAAATTTGTCTAAAATAAGGTCCTATAACTGAGTCTTTCAAAAGATTATATCTTCTCAAGTTTCTCAAAACAGTGCTTCGTAACTTGTTCTTCCGTAAATACTTATGTTCATAAGCTTTTTAGTCCTATAATATGCCGGTTTTATTCTATAAAAGCTACAGACTGTCCATTTCTCCCAAAATACCATTTTTACCTTGATTTACATTATGGGACCGTATATCATATAGGCACAAAAGTATATATGGAGTGATTTGGAGGAACGAGAAGACCTGAGGTTTTCATCCAAACTCTCCCGAGCGTAATTGTATAGCGTACCGAACAGTGATTATTCCAGGTACGCATAAAGGTGACCGGCTTTTTCTGCGCGTATATGGAAAAGGAAAAGGGAAAATTTACGCGAAGGAACGTTTTTGCTATGGGTGATGCTTCAGATGCAGCACGTGCGGCTATTGTGCGCAGTGAATTCGTCATTGGCACATCTGACGCATTTACTTCGGTTCTTCAAACAATCAACACCGTTGCCTCAAGACAATGCCCTATGATAATCAGCGGCGAAACCGGCGCAGGCAAGGAAATGGTCGCCCGCCAGATTCATTTGTGCAGTGACAGAGCTGACAGGGTTTTTGTTCCCGTGGACTGCACAACGCTTACGGGACAGTTGTTCGAGAGCCAATTGTTCGGCCACGTTCGCGGCGCGTTTACCGGCGCCATAAGCGATACGCTGGGCTTTTTCAGGGCCGCCGACGGCGGAACTATCTTTCTCGATGAAATCAGTGAAATTCCTCTCGACCTTCAGGCAAAACTCCTGCGCGTTCTGCAGGAATCGATGGTCACGCCGGTTGGTTCGGTAAAATCTTTCCCGATAGATATTCGGGTGCTCTGCGCCACAAACCAAAATTTAAAACGGCTTGTCGATGAAAATAAATTCCGTGCGGATTTATACTATCGGCTTAACGTCATAACTATTCACGTGCCGCCGATAAGAGAAAGGCCGCAGGACGTCCTCGCCCTTGCCGAATATTTCCTCGCCCGGCAGGCCGAGCTTTACAACGAACCTTACAAAACTCTGGCTGAACCGACTAAAAAACTGCTGCTCGAATACCACTGGCCGGGCAATGTCCGCGAGCTTGCCAATGTGATAGAAAGGGCTTACGTCCTGACAAATACCGAAATGATAACGCCTGCCGCTCTTCCCGCTGAAATCCTTATAGCCGCCCCGGCGGAAAACGGAAAAGCTCACCTGCTGACGCTCAATGAGGCGCAGCGCAAGGTTATTATTCAGGCTCTCGAAACGACCAGCGGCAAAAAAATCGCGGCTGCGAAAATCCTCGGCCTCGAAAGAAGAAAACTCAACCGCCTCCTCGAAAAACTCGATATCTCCTTAACCGAAAAAGAATAAAAAATCCCGGTCAGTTTTGCCGGGGTTTTATAATTGCAACTAATAAATCTTCCTTCGACTATTTTATTTCTTCCTGTCCCTTTTCCTGCTCCTTCATCGCCTTTTTTGCCTGCTCCTCGGCTATCTTATCTACCTTTTTTGCCTGCCTATTCTGTTTTGTAGGCATTTGTACCTGCACTCCGAGCCTGCCGAGCTCACCGGCAACTTCAGCTTGTGTCGGGTCAAGCTCGAACGTCTTGCGAAGATACATCTCGGCATTTGCATTGTCCCTCTTAGCCAGATAATAATAGCCAAGCTGTTTGTTTATCGCTACTGAATTGGGTGCCAGATTGTGCGCCTGCTTGTAACAGACAAGTGCGTATTGATCTAACCCCCTGCTCTGAAAAGCTCTGCCTAAAAGCAGGGAATGTTTTGCGCTGACGGAAGCCTGGTTGGTATACAGATCGGCGACTACCGCGGCCTTGGTTGTATCACCCTTGTCAACCTGCAGCTTGACTATCGAGGCCTGGGCATCGTGATGCATCGGGTCGAAGGCAAGAGCCTTGTTATATTCCCACTCCGCCCTATCCCACATACCCTGGCTGTGATACAGCTTGCCAAGCTCATAATGGGGTTTGGGGTCTCCATATTTCTTGTCGATTTGTTTCTGGAGCTGTTCTTTCTGCTGCTCCTGCTCGCCACTAAGCTCCTTGTCGGAGATTTTCTCTCCGGCGGCGGTCTTTTGCTTCTCATTGCAGCCGGCCGTAATAAGAGTTAGCCCGATAACTACCAACAAGATTTTTAAAAGTCTCGCCATTTCTCAATCCTTTCCATTTCTGTTCATCCTTTGTCAATTACCAGTATGCAAAGTTGACTGGCTATTTTCAAGCAAAAACCTGCAAAAGATTTTATATATCGAGATTTTGCACTTCCAGCGCATGTTCCTGAATGTAGGCGCGTCTTTTTTCGACATCGTCTCCCATCAGGATACTGAACAGCCTGTCGGCCTCGCCGGCATCGTCGAGAGTAACCTTCAAAAGGGTCCTTCTGGCGGGGTCCATCGTCGTTTCCCAGAGCTGCTCGGCGTTCATTTCGCCCAGACCTTTGAATCGTTTTATCTCTATTCCCTGGCCGCCGATTTGCCTTATGCCGCCGGCTACCTGATCGAGGGACGCTATTTCATGCTCTTCAGAAGCGTTTATCAGCTTGAATTTCGTAGGCATCGCTTCGCCTGAAACTCTGCGTTCGGCCTTCAGCAGGAAATCCTTAAAGTCGAGTTTAAACTTTTCTTTCAGCTTTGTATTTATATCATTCGCCCTCGCTACCTCGTGCAATTCTTCGGCAAGCACCTTTTCAATCTGGTCGTTCTGTTCGGCGTCGCCTGCCGCCTCGATTTGTG
>JBAVNP010000160.1:0-2109 GCA_049691175.1 Sedimentisphaerales bacterium | reverse complement strand
TTTTCAGGTCAAGCACTGCCTTGGCATTTGAGACCTGAAGATTATGCTTCTCAATGACAGGCGCGGTATTGTCAACCGTTACCGGGTCGCTGATTCTTGAGCCTGTCAGTTTTGTACTTGGGTCATTGCTCATTTCGTCCGAGGCAGTAACCCTGATTTCATAAATGCCGTCCTCAACAGTTCTGCTGTTCCAGTCAAAGGTGGGCTTGTCAAGCTCGTCTTTCAGCTCAATCCAGCCGCTGCGTCCTGTTTTTCTGAAGTCTATTTTATATATAAGCTGGTCGCCATTTTCATCTTCGGCGTCGAAGTCGATTTTAAAGATGCCCGGGTTTTCTTTTTTATCTGCTTTGGCGACGGTTATCTTTGTTACTTTGGGGGCGAGGTTGGGTATTACAAAAGCGGCGGCAACTTCGCGTATAACCGGTGTTGAATTTTCGCTGCCTTCAAGAATTAATTTGTACTGGCAAAATCTGCCCAGAGGAATGGTAAGGTCTATCGGCGTTGTTATTTTTATCGGCTCTGTCCAGCCGGAAAAGGTCGGGTCGTTGACATCATCGACATTTCCGCTTCTGGCGGAAAGCAGGACCTTTGTCTTGTCTGGAATGTCGGCGTCGAGCTGCAGTTTGCCCCATTTTGCCGGCTGAGCGGCATCGATAAGAGCGGATTCGAAACTGCCTTTGGCGGCATACTTCGACTTGAGCAGTATGAGTTTTGGCGGATTTGCGGTGCAGAAATATATGTCGCTGCCTGACCCAATTATATCGGTTATCTGGGAAGCGGTCTGGTCTTCATAAACGAGGGTTTCAATTTCTGTCTGGGGATTAATACTGTATAACCTGGCTTTGTTTCCTGTGCCGACGAAAAGTTTGTCATTTTGCATATAGAGAGTAAAAAAGACCGCGGTTTTGCTGAAGATATCGGTTACAAAACCGTTCGGGTCGATTTTATAGATATGACTTGCAGAGGATTGATTGTCCCTTTTGAGGCTTGCGGGCGGTTCGCCAGACTCCGCAGGTTTATTGTCCGAGCCGGTATTTGCGATTTTGAGCGATATTCCGCCCGTGTCGGAGGATTCTTCAGATTCTTCTTCTTCGTTTTTTCCCTCCGGTCTGCCGGGAGCAAATGGTTTGGGTTCCGGAACATCTTTCAACTGTGCCTTGATTGATTTATATGAAGTAGCGGCTGCGTAGAGACAGCCTTTGCCATCCAATAACAAGTCGGTAATTTCGTCTTCGTTACTGTCGTAAAGCACTGAGGCGGTTTTTTTATCGGGTTCTATTTTGTAGATAATTCCTCTTGTGTCAGTACCGGCATACAGAATGCCGGCCGAATCTATTGCAAGAGACAGGACATTTTTGTCTTTACAGGTATAAATAAGCTGAGGATTTTTTCCTTTGCCGTCGAGCCGCCATATTTTGCCTTTCGGGCCGGTACCGACAAAAATATTTCCTTTTTTATCGAGTTCTATAGCGAATATATAGGCGGTTTCATTCGGCTCAAAGACCGTTTCAAAGTTTTTACCGTCAAACCGAATAAGGCGGCATTTGTCGCCGCTTATGCCGGCAAGGACTTTGCCGGAAGAATCGAGCGCGAGCCTGAAAACGTGCAAGTTCTGCAGATGTTTTTTAGCAATGCCGCCTTTGGGCTTGTCTGGTTTATTAGGCTCATTGGGCTTGTTAGGTTCATTAGGTTCATTTGGCTTATTAGGCTCATTTGGCTCATTAGTCTGCGGCTGCGGGTCGTAAATACATTCAATTTTGCCGTCTTTGCACCTGTATATTTGGCCGTTGGGACTTGTGCCGAGATATATTGAACCATCTTTAGTCTGTACGATTGAATTTATTATCCAGACATTATTAAAGTCTTCGGTCAGCACCTGTGTTGCTCCGGCGAGCATGATATTGCCGCGGGAGTTTATGACCGTGTCCTTCGTTTTCCCTTTGGAAAAGTCGTCCATTGATTTATGCTTAATGATTTTGCTTGTAATGGCAGAGCAGCTGGCTGCAAGGACGACGACTATCAGAACAGAAAGAATTTTTTTCATAATTGACCCTGTAATAGTTTTAAATTTTAATTTTCTTCGACAGTTATATCCAGCGACCTGCTGTC
>JBAVNP010000159.1:0-10464 GCA_049691175.1 Sedimentisphaerales bacterium | reverse complement strand
GGATTGGCGCAATGTAATATTCGTTTCGGCGACACCTGCGGAGTTTGAATTAAATTTAAGCAAAGGCGCCGTTGTCGAGCAGGTTGTCCGGCCGACGGGCTTGATTGACCCGGAAATTTTCGTTCAGCCTGCGTCGAACCAGGTGCCGCATCTGCTGGACCAGATTGAAAAGCACGTTGAGTTAAAGCAGCGGGTATTGGTTACGACACTTACCAAGAGACTTGCTGAAGATTTGTCTTCGTATATAACGAAGAAGGGGTATCGCTGCCGGTATCTGCACAGCGAAATAAAAACGCTTGAGCGAGTGGTGATTCTTCGCGATTTGCGATTAGGCGAGTTTGATGTATTGGTGGGAATAAATCTTTTGCGTGAAGGGCTTGATTTGCCGGAGGTTTCGCTGGTGGCGATACTCGATGCGGACAAGGAAGGATTCCTCAGGAGCCAGACTTCGCTGATTCAGACCATCGGCAGGACGGCGAGAAACGTTGACGCGAAGGTTTTTATGTATGCTGATAAGATAACGGATGCGATGCAAAAAGCAATTGACGAAACGAATCGGCGGCGTAAAATACAGACGCAGTATAATAAAGAGCATAATATTACGCCTGAAACGATAAAAAAGCAGATTTATACCGGTCTGCAGGATAAATTAAAGGCAAGACAGGCTGCTCAAAAGGCGATAAGCCTTAGCGATGATGAATATGATGCCGCTGAAATAGCGGCACAGATTGAAAAAGAAATGCTGGAAGCTGCAGAAAAGCTTGATTTTGAACGAGCGGCATTTTTAAGAGACCAGTTGAAGGAATTGAAAGAACTGCCGGAAATAGGGAAAAAGAGGTAAGGAAGTAAAGAAATAAAGAAGTAAGGAACGTCGCCTTATCGGCGACGGCTAAACAAGATTGCCGCGGTCGAAGCGGTCTCGCAATGACAAAAAGGAACAAAAATGAAAAGCCTGAACTCTGAAAGAATAAGCAAACTTATTGATATGGCCATCGAAGAAGATTATGGCGGAAGAGACCCTTCGAGCGAATTGATGATTCCCAAAGGTACGAAGGGCAGGGCTTATATTATAACGCGCGAGGAAATCGTTGTAAGTGGTATGAATATCGCCAAAGAAACGCTGAAAAGGTATGACCCTAAGCTGAAATTAAAGATTTTTAAGCGTGACGGCCAGCTTGCCAAAGTCGCCGACAGGCTTGGCGTAATCGAAGGGCCGGTGCGGTCGATGCTGAGTGCCGAGCGCGTGGTGCTGAATTTTCTTCAGAGATTGTGCGGCATAGCGACTATGACTTATAAATATGTTCACGCTGTCCGCGGCACAAAAGCGAAAATTTACGATACCCGCAAGACTATTCCCGGCTGGCGCGAGCTTGAAAAATACGCCGTGCGCTGCGGAAAAGGACATAATCACCGTTACAATCTCAGCGAAGCGGTGATGTTCAAGGATAATCATATCGTGCAGCTTAGTAAAAATCTTACGCCGAGACTTAAAAAGCTCGTGGAAAAGGCAAAGAAAATCGACAGCGTAAAGTTTATCTGTGTAGAAGTTGACCATGTTGACAACCAGCTTAATTATGTTTTGAAAGTGCCCGGCATAGATGTTGTTCTGCTCGATAATATGGGTCAGTGGCAGTATAAGCACGCCGTTGCGATGCGAGATAAAATGTGCGGCGGCAAACCGCTGCTGGAGGCAAGCGGCGGGATTACGCTTAATAACGTAAGGCAAATCGCACTTTGCGGCGTCGACAGGATTTCCATAGGAGCGATAACCCACAGTGCCGTGTCGGTAGATATCGGTCTCGACAGGGAATTTTAGACAGATGTCAGCAGCATATATTCCGCTTGATGTTGATTTTATAAAAGCAAATCTCAATACAAGCCGAATCGGTAAAGAAATAATTGTTTACAAAAGCACTTCAAGCACAAACGATATTGCCGCCGAGTATGCCAGGGGAGGCAAAAAAAACGACGGCCTTGCTGTTTTTGCCGAGAGCCAGACGGCCGGCAGGGGCAGAAGAGGAAATAAATGGCAAAGCGGAGAAGGAAAAAGTATTCTATGCTCAATTCTTTTGTATGAACCCGATATCAGGCCGGATACGCTAACTCTTGCCTTCGCTGTTGCCGCGGCTGAATCGATAGGCCGATGCGGCAGGAACGACGCTAAAATAAAATGGCCGAACGATATTCTGCTGAACGATAAAAAAGTCGCGGGTATTCTGGTTGAAGCGTCTGCGACGAAAAACAAAAAAAAGTATTACATCGCGGGTATCGGCATCAACTGTCATCAGAAAAAAGAAGACTTTTCCGATGAATTGAGCCAAACGGCCACAAGTATTGATATTCAAAGCGGCGGTGTTTGCGACAGGAACAGAATCGCCAAGAGACTGCTTATAAACCTTGACCATTATGTAACCGGCGGGCTGGAGAATACCGGCGAAATCGTTGAAAAATGGCGCAGTATGAGTATCCTGCTGGGGAAACGCATTACCGTCGAACATAACGGCAGAGAATTTACAGGAAATTGTATCGGCATTGAACCTATCGAAGGACTTGTGTTGCAGCTTGAGCGCGGCGGAGTTAAAATGTTCGATGCGGCTTCCACTACGGTAGTGAAAATTGAATTGACGGAGACAAGTAATGGCTGAAAAATTTGATGTTGTGGTAATTGGCTCAGGGCCCGGCGGATATGCGGCTGCGATAAGATGCGCGCAAAAAGGCGCGGCTGTCGCAATTATCGAAAAAGAACAAATCGGCGGAACCTGCCTTAACAGGGGCTGTATCCCATCGAAGGCTCTGCTTGCCTCGGCTCATATTTTGACAATCGCAAAAAACGCTTCACTCATGGGAGTTGAAATCGAAAATCCGAAAGTGAACTGGAATAAGATGCAGACACGCAAGGATGCGATTGTCGCAGGGTTCGGGAAAGGGCTTGCCGGTCTTATACAGAGTAACAAAATAAAAATCTTTCAGGGCGAAGGTTTTGTCACTGCAAAAAATAAAATCGCCGTTGAAGGAAGTAATCCCGCAGAGATTGAGGCTAAAAAAATAATCATCGCCACCGGCTCAGTGCCGATTGAAATTCTGGCTGTCGCGTTTGACGGCAAAAATATAATAAGCAGCACCGAAGCGTTAAACCTCAGCCATATACCCAAATCAATGATTATAATCGGCGGGGGCGTTATAGGCTGTGAAATGGCCTGCATTTATGCGACTGTCGGCTCAAAAGTTACTATTATCGAGGCGCTGCCGAGCATTTTGCCTTTTGAAGACGAATGGGTCGGTCAGTTGCTAACCAGAGAATTCAAAAAAATCGGCATAGATGTCATTACAGGCAAAAAGGCGGCTGCCTGTGAAAAATCGGATTCAAATGTAAAACTTTCTCTCGAAGACGGGCAGACAGTCGAGGCCCAAAAAGTTCTGGTTTCCGTCGGCAGAAAAGCATTCTGCGACAGCCGAACTATTAAAGCTCTATCGCTTGAGATGAACGGCTCGGCGGTAAAGGTCAATGAAAAAATGCAGACGAGCGCTGCCGATGTTTATGCGATTGGCGATGTTGTCGGGACGACTTATCTTGCTCACGGCGCATTTCTTGAGGCTGAAACTGCCGCTGAAAATGCGATGGGCGGCAATGCCTGTATAAAAGATTATTCTCTTGTGCCCAGAGCGGTTTATACGTTTCCGGAAGTCGCATCGGTCGGCAAAAACGAAACCAGATGTAAACAGATGGGCATTGATTACACAATCGGCAGGGCGTTCTTCAAGGCGAACGGCAGAAGTCTTGCACATAATGAAACAACCGGCGAGGCAAGAGTTGTGCGGGATAAAAAAACAAATGAAATCATCGGCGTAACAATGGTCGGTGCCGCTGCTACAGAGATGATTGCCTGCGCAAGGGCTCTTTTGGGAAATAAAGAGCCAATCTGTGAGATTTCATTTGCCCATCCGACCGTTTCCGAAGTGCTGAAAGAAGCCTGGGAAGATGCCTTTGGAATCAGCCTGCATACCCCCCCAAAAAGGTGATTCGGCACTTAAAAACCGCATTTTTGCTCAAAAAACGCAGGGTTAGGGCTGAAAAACACGGTTTTAAAAATTATGACAAACTAGCACACCAGAGGTTAAACCGTCATTTAGGTCCGAATAAATCTGTTTGTTATTGACATTACAATATTATTTTGCTATAATAATAGTTTGTAATAATTTTACAGGCCGTGCAAGGCCTGCATCAGACAACTCTATTTTCCACGCCTGGTTTTTTAACCTTGAATAGGCGCACTGGAGGAAGAATTCTATATGTTGAATGTTAAAAAAGTTGGTAGTCGTACGTTTACTGAACAGCTTGCAGGCAAGCTGAGGGCGATATGTTCGCTGCAGAACAGGCAGCCGCATCAGGAGTTGGAATTGCCGGTGTTCGACGAGATGATTGCCAAGTATCTTATAGTGCTTACAGTCGGCGTAATCATCTATGGCGGTCTGCTTAGCCTTAATGACTTCAGGTCCTTGCTGGACGATATGCGCACAAGCAAATTTGGCGCAATGTATCTTTTTACATTCAGAATTTTTCTGGGTTTGAATTTAAGCGTGTTTTTGTGGAGGGTTCTGCTCGTTCTCAAATACAGGCCGGTCAAGAGCTGCTCCGACAAAAAGCTGCCGAAGTGCACTATAATTGTTCCCGCGTACAACGAGGGCAGGGGAGTGTTAACAACATTAGAGAGCGTTGTGCAGAGCGATTATCCCGCCGACAAGCTGCAGATTATTGCGATTGACGACGGCAGCGCCGATGATACGTTTGAATGGATAAAAACCGCGTGCAGGAAAATGCCGGGGCGAATAGAAAGCATACAGTTTAAAAAGAATCGGGGAAAGAGACAGGCGATTTTTGAAGGTGTTGTGCGGAGCAGAGGGCAAATTATCATTACAATCGACAGCGATTCGGTAATAGAGCGGCAAACACTCCGCAGGCTGGTCAGCCCGTTTATGAGCGACCAATCCGTAGGGGCTGTCGCAGGCAATGTCCGGGTTCTTAATTGCAGCGAAGGTCTTATCCCCAAGATGCTCGATGTGATTTTCGCCTACAGCTTTGATTTTTTGCGTGCGAGCCAGAGTATGGTTAATACCGTATTCTGCACGCCCGGCGCACTTTCGGCATATCGAAAGGAAGTCGTTGTGAAAAACCTTAATGTCTGGCTTAACCAGACCTTTCTCGGCCAAAAAGCCAATATCGGCGAAGACAGGGCGCTGACAAATATGATTCTTAACGACGGCTGGAGCGTGAGATTTCAGTCGAATGCTGTTGTTTATACGATGGTGCCGACCGCTTACGGCAAACTCTGCAAAATGTTTCTGCGATGGGCGAGAAGCAATGTTCGTGAAACGCTGGCTATGGGAAAGTTCATGTTCAGTAAATTCCGCAGCGGTTCGATGAGCGGCGCGAGAATAAACTTCATAATGTCGTGCACAAATCTTATTATTCCTCAGGCAATCGCAAGTTTGTTTATAGGCTTTATATATATGCAGCCGCAGGTATATCTTTCTCAAATTATGCTCGGCACTATCATAGCCGCGACGGCGCCGGCTGTTTTTTACGCTCTGCAGAAGAAAAATTCAGATTCGCTCTGGGCTTACGCTTATGGCTTGTTCTGGTTTGCGGGGCTTTGGTGGATAACGCCGTGGGCTGTTATAACCTGCCGAAACGGCAGCTGGCTTACCCGTCAGCTTCCAAAAGGAAAGCCTCAAGCGGCTGGCAAAAGAATTATACAACTGAGCCTCGAAGCCGCCGCATAAAAACATATCAGCGAATCCTTCAATTTTGATACCCTCAAATTGCAGTCATGCCTTAGCAACCCAAAATTAAAAAGTATGTAAGTCCTGTGTTATTCAGGCGTTACAATTAATTGATTTTATACAAGGTTTTATGCTATACTAAGGATAATCAGAAGTGGGTTTTTTAAGGAGGTAATTTTGAAGAAGTTATTATGGATGATTTTTGCAATTCTATTATTGCCGGTCTGCGCTGATGCTACAATTACCGATGTTAATATAATACCGAGCACACCTACACTGTTAGATCCCATCACGATTCTGGTTAGTGGGAGAGAAGGATGCGGCCCAGTACAAATCATAAACACGGATTTCCTTGTTAATGATAATACACTATTGCTCGATATTTCACTTCGGGTAGGATTTCTTACGGTTGTAACCCCCTGGTCCCATTCTGAGGAAATCGGCACTTTGTCACAAGGACTGTATAATATTAATGTACGAACATTACAAGAGGGTATTATAACCAGCACATACTCAACATCATTTGAAGTCACTCCCGAACCAGCAACAAGCACACTTTTGCTAACGGCGGGGGTGTTTCTTTTCAGACGCAGGAGATAAGTTCTGCTGACAAGGACTTATGGTTCGATAATCTCAAAGGCGTAAAATCTTCGCAGCAGTGTTGATTTATGCGGCTTAGATATTATCACACAGGTAACCGCCGTCTATCGGCAGTGTAACGCCTGTAACAAACTGCGCGGCATCAGAAGCGAGAAATATCGTAGCGCCCGCCAAGAACTCGGGCAGACCAAACCCGCCCATCGGAGTTTTCGCGAGAACGTCTTTGCCTCTCTGTGTCGGTGTGCCGTCGTCGTTTAACAATAACTTTCTGTTCTGGTCTGCGATGAAAAAGCCGGGAGCTATCGCATTGACTCTTATGCCGTATTTCGCCAGCTCCTTGGCGTGTCCCATAGTCTGGTTCATAACGGCCGCCTTGGCTGATGAATACGCCCATATACCTGAAAGCGGATTGTAGCCGGCCATTGAGGCGATGTTGATAACACTGCCTTTGATTTTTTTGTCTATCCAGTATTTCGCGATGTGCTTGGTCGGCAGGATGCAGCCTGCAAGCAGATTAAGTTTCATAACGAACTCGAAATCTTCTGTCTTTACGTCAACCAAAGGCCCTTTGCCGCGATTTCCGCCGGCGCCGTTTAAAAGTATCTCGACCGAGCCGTAAATCTTAATCGATTTTTCCAGAGCCTTGGCGATTGAATCCTCTTCCATCAGATTGACTTCAACAGAAGAAATTTTTGATTTATCGCCGCAGGCCTTGGCTATAATCTCAGCCTTTGCCTTCATACCTGCCGGATTTATATCCCAGAGGATTATATTTGCGCCCGCGCAGGCAAAGCCTTCGGCTATTGCGCTGCAAAGTGTTCCGCCGCCGCCGGTTATAATTGCCGTTTTACCGTTAAGTCCGTATTTTTTATCGAGATAAGACATTTTTTACTCCTATTCCTTTTCGTTTTAAAATAACTTTTTTATTATACCAATTTGTGATATAAAGTCTGTAGAAAAAAGGAGGTATTTTTAAAATGTTTGTAGTCCATATATTTGTTCAGGTAAAGCCGGGATATATTGAGGAATTTAAGAAAGCCTGTGTGGAAAATGCGCAAAACAGCGTCCAAGAGCCGGGCATTAAACGTTTTGACGTTCTTCAGCAATCCGATGACCCGACGCGGTTTATTCTCGTCGAGGCATATCTTGACGAAAGCGGCGTTGCAGCGCACAAACAAACCGCTCATTACAATAAATGGCGGCAGGTCACTGAAAAAATGATTGTCGGCGAAAGAACGAGGACCCGATTTACTCCTGTCTGGCCGGAAAAATATTGAAAATTTCTTTCCCAATATAGTTTGATAAGATATAATACATTATATGATTAAAAAAGTAGTAGCCAAAAAACGTTTAGGCGAATTTTCCGAAATAAGAGAAAATCTCGAATATTGGCTTAGCAAAACACCGGCTGAGCGAGTGGCCGCCGTCGATTCCTTAAGAAGTCAGAGATATGGAAATACAAAAAGACTTCAAAGAACTGCTCAAGTTATTCAACGCCCATAAGGTTGAATATATTGTTGTCGGCGGCTATGCGTTGGCCTTTCACGGCGCCCCGCGATATACCGGCGATATCGATATATTGGTAAAACCGGATATCGAAAATGCAAAGCGTGCTCTTGCCGCGATTAAAGACTTTGGTTTTGGTTCATTCAATTTTACAGAGTCTGATTTTACCCGGACAGGCAATGTCTTTCAGCTTGGCGTCCCACCCATAAGAATTGATATAATGACATCTATAACAGGGGTCGATTGGGAAAAAGCAAATGCCAATAAAATAGCTGGTCAGTACGGAGGAGTAGCAGTCCATTTTCTCGGCAAAAAGGAATTTATAGCGAACAAAAAAGCAACCGGCCGTAAAAAAGATATCGCAGATATCGAAGCCGTTGGCGAAGATTAAAGCTAAAAAGTCGCAGATTTGTTTATCAAGCCGTTATAGCCGTCCAGACGGCGAGCCAGAAGGGGATAGTGATAATACAGACGATATAAGACAAAAATAGAATTGTGCCGAGTTCTTCCTCTTCGCCGCCGTAGTGCTTTACCAGAATAATAAGCGATGTCGCAGGCGATGAGGATGCCTGCAGGACAAGTAAACTGCAGAGCAGCGGATAAGCCGATTGAATATTCATCAATTTCAGAACAATAATCGCAGCCAGCGGGACAACAATCAGTCTTACCGATAAAACCTTAACCGCATTGGCAAAATAAGCCCTGATATTAAGCGAAATGCTGCCGAGCACCGCGCCAAGGACGAATATAGCTACGGGGACTGCGGCGGTGCCGACGAGGTCAACCGGCTCCAATATAACCGAAGGCACAATAAACTTGAGGTGCAGAAGCACTATCGATACAGAAATAATATTCGCATAAAAGGGTGGGCTGAAAAGTTCGCGCAGGGTTGGCTTTTCGCCTTCGGTCGGACTGACAAGATATTTGCCCAAAGACCATAAAAGAGGACTTAAGCCCAGAAGATAAAGAAAGCAATACATCGCGAATTCGTCAAATTGTGCCGGATAAAGCATTTTGCCTAACGGCAGGATGAGATAGCCGCCGTTCTGAAGGGCGGCAGGGGCGAGAAGATATTTTTTGTCCTTCAGGTTCGGCAAAAATAATAGCGCGGAAACCAGCAGGCCGAAGCCGACCATTAAAACCGCGGCAAGGGGAATCAGCGGCCAGAATTTGAGCTGGCCGGGATTGAAATTTTTGATAATGTTTGAGAATATCAGGCAGGGCAGGAGGACCCGAATGCCCATTGTCGAAAGGGCCTTGAGGTGCTCCTGTGTCAGAATATTCTTTCTCATGAGGAAACCGGCCGCTATGGAAATGAGCAAAATCTCAAAAATTGCCTTAAATGCGGTGCCGAACGAACTTATAAAAATATCTATCATCTTGCAATAAATCCTTTTAGGCGTTATATTCTCTGTGAAACGCGAGTTTTTACAAGGATAAAATCCTATGGCGACAAACGATATTATTAAAAAGTATGCGAAACTGCTGGTCAATCATTCGCTTGGACTGAAAAAAGGCGACAAATTTCTTATCCAATCCACATATCTGGCGGAGGAACTCTTAACGGAGGTATATGCTCTGGCGCTGAAGGCAGGAGCTTACCCGGAGTTTAAAATCGCACTTGACGGCACCGAAAAAATCTTTTTCGACAACGCCTCCGGCAGTCAGCTTGAATATATCTCGGGGTTAAGTAAATATGTCTATGAAAATTACGATGTCGTTTTGAATGTTCTTGCGCCCTTTAATCTCAAAGAGCTGCAGAATGTCGAGCCTGCCAAGAAACAGAGATGCGGTGCCGCAAGAGCGGAGCTGAATAAAATATTTATGAGAAGAGCGGCCGAAAATAAACTTCGGTGGACGCTGTGTGTTTTTCCGACAAACGCCGAATCGCAGGAATGCGGGATGAGCCAAAGTGAATACGCAGATTTCGTTTACAACTGCTGCTTTCTGTATGAGGATGACCCTGTCGGATGCTGGAAGAAACTGGAAAACGACCAGCAGAGAATCGTGGATTTTCTGAACAACAGAAAAGAAATGCAGTTTAAAGGCAATAATATCGATGTCAGATTTCAAACCGCCGGCAGAAAATGGATTAACTCCTCCGGCAGACACAATATGCCCAGCGGCGAAGTCTTTACCGCTCCGATTGAAGATTCCGTCAATGGTACGATTCGCTTCTCATATCCGGGCATTTATATGGGCCAGGAGATAGCGGATATAACGCTTGAGATTAAGGATGGCGAGGTTATAAAAGCTCACGCGGCAGAAGGGCAGGAGTTGCTGAATAATATTCTCGAAATACCGGGAGCGAGAAAATTCGGTGAAGTGGCTATTGGGAATAACCGGCGAGTCAATAAATTTACAAAGAATATGCTGTTCGACGAGAAGATGGGCGGGACAATCCATATGGCGCTTGGCACCGCATATCCGGAAACTGGCGGGAAAAACGAGTCGGGAATACACTGGGACCTGCTTGCAGATATGAATGAGGGGAAAATATTTGCTGACGGCAAGGTTATTTATGAAAACGGGAAATTTATCGTTGGTTAGCCCCGCATCTATTTGCCCTGCGAGGAA
>JBAVNP010000158.1:0-21563 GCA_049691175.1 Sedimentisphaerales bacterium | reverse complement strand
AAGTTGGTCAATTTGTGTTAATGAATAAAACATCCTTGCTCCGGCAGACTATTGGCGGATTATTTTTTTTATTTCTCTGCTCGATTTTTCTGGCCGGCTGCGCGGCGCAGAAGCGAAGCTGTCCGCCATTGGCAACGGCAGACGAGGCAACGGCGGTTTTAAAAGAATATTCAGCCAATCTTAAATCGCTAAAAGCTACCGGCAACTGCACGCTGAGCTACACGAATGAAAAAGGAGAGAAATTCGCGCAATCGTTTCCCGTCAGAATATGGTTTCAGTCAAACAGGAAATTCTGCCTTTACGGCGATGTAATGTTCGACCCCAGAGGAGTATGTTTTGCTGTAACAGGCGATGAATACTGGACTTATGCAAAACCATTCGGGATGTATATCAAAGGTAAAATTAATACCTCAACTGACGATTATTTTTCCAATCCGCTCGTTTTGGTTGATTTTTTAGAGCCGGTAAATTCCGCCTGCGGCAGCCTGTATATGGCGAATTCCGCCGACGCCAAGGCTATGGCGGACAAGGCAGAAAAAGGCTGTAACATATTGGTTTGCAGGGACAGCGGCGGCTGCAAGGCTAAGAAAATTTTTATAGACCGCTGCGGGCATTTTGTAAAAAAAGTAGAATATCTGAACTGCTCGGGAAATCTCGCGCTTACTGCCGAGCTGGATGAATATAAAACTGTGGCGCAAGCAGGTTTTTCTTTTCCGCACAAGCTGGTTTACAGGCATTTTGACGGACAAAATCGCAGTAACCTTATGCAGATAAAACTTGATTCTGTTAAACTGTGGCAGGCAAATCCTGAGCAGTTAAAGGCGCTGTTCAGTCCGCCTGACGCAAATAGCATTCAAAAGGAGACAAAATAATGGCGAAAAAAAGTCTCAAACAAAAACTTGCTGAAGGACTTTTATTCCTTGATGGCGCAATGGGCACGCAGTTGATGGCTCGCGGGATTGAATCAGGTAAATGCAATGAGATGCTCAATATCGAATCGCCGCAGATTATATTAGATATTCACCGCTCATATATTCAGGCCGGCAGCGATGCGGTTTATACAAATACGTTCGGCGCAAATGAAATTACACTGGCCCGGCACGGATTAGCCGATAAGGTCCAGCAGATAAACAAAGCCGCGGTCGAAATCGCAAGAAAAGCGGCGGGTTCGACCCCTCGACTTGGCTCGGGGCAGGCAGGCTCACCGCAGGCAGGTAATGATAAATATATAATAGGCGATATAGGGCCGAGCGGCGATTTTTTAAAGCCGCTGGGGACTCTTGAGCCGGATGTTCTTAAAAACGCTTACGCCAGACAGGCAAAAGCCCTTTGTGACGGCGGCGTTGATGGTTTTATAATCGAAACATTTATGGCACTTGACGAGGCTAAAGTCGCCGCCCAGGCTGTTAAATCGGTTTGCAGTCTGCCGGTGTTTGCGACACTGGCTTTCGATGCGGTGGGTTCGGCCCATTCGACAAGCTCAGGACAGGCAGGCTCACCACAGGCTGGCAGCGATTTCCGGACAATGATGGGTGTAAGTGTCGAAACGGTCGTGTCTGAATTTTCGTCTCTGGGAGTTGACGCAATTGGTTTTAACTGCGGCACATTAAAGATGGAACAGTATTTTGCTTTGACAGAGAAGTTCGCTAAATTACTTGCAGGCAAAAAAATTGCGCTTTTAGCCAAGCCCAACGGCGGAAAACCTGAACTTATTGATGGCAGGGCGGTATATAAACTTTCCGACAGGGATTTTGCCGACTGGCTCGAAAAGATTCATAATGCAGGGGCGGCACTAATCGGCGGCTGCTGCGGAACTACGCCTGCCCACATAAAAGCAATGTGTGAAAAAGTTAAAAGTCAAAAATAAAATACAAAAAATGAAGAAAAAAAATAAATTAATTATTTTAATACTTTTATCTATATTTATTATTCTTGTGATTGGCTTATGGGCTTTTTACAAATTTATAGCAAAGCCTGACTTTATAGTTGATAATACTGAATGGCAACAAACAATTTTGATATCTGGCATAGATTCATTTCTTGGCCGAGAAAAACGATTGCCGGTTAGTTTAGAGGAAGTTGTAAAAGCGGGGGATCTAGATGAAAAATCAAATCTATATTATTGTCCTATGAAACATCATGCTTTGGGGACTTACGAAGATATACATTATACAAATTGTGAATTTGAGATTTCTTTTGAACCCAATGAAGTGAGGATATGTATTCCAAAAGAAGCGTTTATGTATTATAAAGAAAAATTTATGCGTAAGCCTCATAAGAGGTGTGTGATTATAACAAAGGATGGCAAATATATTTCGGAATAGATAATATGAATATTATTAAAAAATCTTTTTGATAAGGGGATAGAAAATGAATCCCGTTAGACCTGGTTTTAATTTATCTCGTTATTTAATTATGGTGAAAAGCTGGAATATTCTATACTGTTTAACAGAGAAAGGAGGTCTAACGGGATGAAAACGGTAAAAATGGGGTTAATGTGTTTTTTTGTTTTTATGTTGATGGCCTGCGGATGCGCTGTTGAGCCGGAGAAACCTGAGGGCAAAGCGGTATTGTCGTCAGATGTGGATAAAGCAATTGCCCTTATGAAGGCAAAGGACAAGAGCATCCAGAAATTCTTTGATAAATCCTACGGATACGCGGTGCTGCCTAAGATTTTTAAGGCTGCTCTTTTGGCGGGCGGGGCTTACGGCAAAGGCGAAGTCTATGAGCAGGGAGCAATGGTCGGCTACTGTGATATAACACAGCTAAGCGGCGGACTATCTGTCGGAGGCGAATTTTTCCGTGAGATAATCTTTTTCAGGGACAAGAAAGATTTGGATAAATTCAAGACTAATGAATATGCGTTCGCCGCACAGGTAACGGGCGTAGCCATTGTCTGGGGTGCGGCCGCGAAAACGGATTATAAGGATGGTATGGCTGTATTTATTATGACAGAGGCAGGTGTAATGGTTGACGCGTCATTAGGCGGCCAGAAATTCAACTATGCGCCAAAGGTTGCTTTAAAGAAAGTTCAATAATGAACAGGATTTTTATAAGTTGTATCGTGGCGGTTGTTTTTTTGACTACAGCGGTTGATGCAAAACCCTCAGCAAAGTTTAACAAAAAGCTTACTATAAAAATCGCTAACGAAGCGGCTGAGTATGTATTGTCCCAACCTGTCAATGCGAGATATCCGACAGCCTGCTCGTATTACGGCGTATTGAAATTGGCCCAGACCCTAAATGACCAGAAATTGATAGACGCTGTAAAGGCTAACTACGCGGCGTATCCTGCGACGGCTGAAGAAATTATGAGTCCCGAAGACAAATCTGTTTGGGCAGATAAGCGACAATCCCCCAAAACGGATAAAATCCGCAGCGGCCACGTTGACTGGAACGTTTTCGGGATTCTGCCGTTTGAGTTGTATCTTCAGACCAAAGATGAGCAGTATCTTAAACTCGCAACCCAACTGGCCGAGGACGAATGGGCTGAGCCGAACACGGACGGGCTAACCGCGTATTCGCGGTTCTGGGTTGACGATATGTTTATGGTCGGCGCTCTTCAGGTCCAGGCATATAAGGCCTTGAAAAATCCTGTCTTTCTTGACAGGGCATCGCTGCAGTTATTGGCTTATGCCAAAGTTCTTCAGCAGCAGAACGGACTATTTCAGCATACCGCTAGCGTCCCTGTTTTCTGGGGTCGCGGCAACGGCTGGGCCGCCGCGGTTATGGCATTGACGCTGGAAAATATGCCGAAGGAACATAAAAATTACGAAGAGCTGATGGCTGTTTATAAAAAAATGATGGCCGCTCTTCAAAAGTATCAGGACGAAAGCGGCCTTTGGCATCAGGTGCTTATAGACCCTGCGAGCTATGAGGAAACAAGCTGCACAAGTATGTTCACTTACGCGATTGCGACGGGAATTAAAAACGGCTGGCTTGACAATTCTTACCGTGCTACGGCGATAAAAGGATTAAATGCGCTGCTGAAAAAAGTGCAAAAGGGCGAGCTGGCGGATATATGCATCGGAACAAGCGAAGGCAAAAAATATGACTATTATTTAAACAGGCCGACGAAAGCAGGCGATTTGCACGGCCAGGGGGCGTTTCTCTGGGCGGCTTCTGCTATGCTGCAACTGTATCAATAATTTCGCGTAGAATCTATTGTGGCCAGCACGCATTAGGATCAGCAAGCCCGCACGTGAGCCACTCGTTTGCCAAGGCATGCATATCCAGCATATTCACATAACCGTCTCCGCTAATGTCTGCCTCCACAGGTGTTGCATACCATTCCTGTGCCAACTTGCGAAAATCGAAGAAATCCACTTTGCAGTCGTTCGTCAAATCTGCTTCTGGTCGCCCTACGCACGCCGCGGGGTCGCCGCTCAAAATCAACTCAATACCTTTGCCCGTGCCGAGATTTCTCGTATATTGTTTATTAGTGCTGTCATTCCAGTGTTCGTGGACGCCGAGGCTTGGAAACGGTGTCGGCGCGCCATTGGTGTCATAGCCGTATATCGTGCCCGAACACGGGTCGTTCGCCAGCGCGGCCTCGTGCATATAGTCGTCCACGCCTCTATACAGGTTCGTTGTCCCCAGATTGTTTCCGTACTGCGCCCTCACGAAATCCAGCCCAACCGAATCTATCGCAACCATATCCTGACTCATCAGCAGGCTTGAGGGATAATCCCCGTTAGGGTCTGCATCTGTGAATGGTGGGAACGTGTATTTCTGAGGATAAGACCCGCTGCTGTGCTTGGCAAATCCCCACAGCCCATCCAGTATGAAAAGCACCGTCTTTTCGCCAAAGTTCTTATTTCCCATTAAGTCTACCACAAGTCGGTAATTTCCCATCGTAGGCGTGGTCGCCAGGTATGCAGTCGTGTGAGCCGTATCAGCCGGGTCGTTCCACGGCATTGGGTATGTCGCGGTGGCCGAGCCGGGCTTGGCACAGAAACATCCATACCAGTTCTTCCCGCAAAACGTCGCTCCTACGCTCGTATGTCCTTTCATAATGGCAAGGTTTACCACATAATTGGCCTCGACGAAAGGCATCGGCTGTGCGGTTGGAGGTATCGTGTTACCCGTAGCTCCGAGGTGACTATAGTAAGTCGCAACGAAATTCGTGTCTGAAGGCGTTACTGGCGGCCGGTTTGAATCCGCATATCTGTCATCGCCTTTGTCCGCGTAAAAATTTGTAACAAGATAATGCACATTCGGGAAAAGCGCGTGGCACCTGTCATATTCCTTGTTCGCGATATAACGCGATGAATCGCAGATAGTTATGCAATCCTGTGGAACACCGACCGTGTTAACGAGCTGCTTGAGCAGCGAAACCATCGTCTGCGGTGCAAGGTCCGCCAGGTTATTTTCCCACAACAGCCGCCGCTGTTCCACGTGGTTTGGCTTTATTGCTATTTTTTCACCGCTGACATATCCGACCTCACCTTTGCCGTGCCGTTGATTAAAGTATCTGAAAAGTTTGTCCCAGGCTTCTTCATCGGTAGTTGAGTTGGTCAGCCACCTGATGCCCTTTGAATACATCTCGTCAACAACAGCCTGGTTTGTGTGGTCATCGTCCCAGTAATGTAACGTTGTGCTCGTATCGAGCGAATGGTCCCACGTCGTTGCATTCGGGTCCCATACCCATATTACTCTGCCCGGATATATTCCCCTCGCTACGCCCATTGGATTGTTATTGCCGTCTGTCGGCACAAACATCGTTGCGCCCGCGTGAAACGCATCGATGCCTATCGTGAACCACGCTGTTGTCATCGCTGCGCAAAGACATACGGCAGCGACTATATATTTTGCCCGCTTGATGTGCGAGGTTGCTCGTTTCATTATCGCCGCGGTGGTAAATATGCCTATCAAATATGCTATGAAGCTTGATGCTACAGGAAATGCCATTCTCTGGCAGGGGTATGTCGCACGGCTGGGTTTGGGAATGACTCGTATTAGAAACCAAATCGTTGCAAACAAACCTGTTATAGGCCATAGCCATTTGAGCCGGGCGTAGTGCGGTTGAACCTTGAAAACCTTCCCCGTTTTTGGACAAACCCTGTATTCAGACTTTCTAAACATCTTCGCCGCCTCCATCAGTAGTATAACACAAAAGCTATTAAAAAATCAAGTGGAAAAAAACGTATTTTTAGTGTTAACAGGGGGTTATGGATTTTCTTAACGAGCGGGTGTGGGGGGTTATTCTGTTTCTTTGTCGTTAATCAAATCGTAAAGTTCCTGAGATGATTTGGAGTTCTGCAGTTTATTTTTAAAATCCTCGTCGAGCATCAATCTGCTGATTCTCGCAAGTGCCTGAATGTGCGGGCCGGTTCTGTCAATCGGCGAAACGAGAAGCACAATTATGTGTACCGGCTTACCGTCGATACTCTGAAAGTCAATACCCTGCCGTGAAATGCCGATAGCCATCACAAGGTCCTTGATGCCTTTGCATTTGCCGTGAGGTATCGCGATGCCGGAGCCGATGCCGGTGCTTCTTGTGCTCTCTCTGCCCAATACGGCCTGCAGCACATCATTTTTATCCGTGAGCATTTTGCCGGTGTCGAGAAGATCCACCAGTTCCGTTATTACCGATTCCTTATCCGTGCCCTCGAGCGGAACTTTTACGCATTGCACTTCAAGTATCTGAGTAAGCACCATATATTGAGCGACCTTATAAAATGAAAAATTAAAATTTATAAGTCGCTTATTATATCGGCCTTTATCGTTGAAGCAATAACTTTTAATTCCAGATAAAAAATTAGGTATGTTAATCGCCACAGGCGATATTTTGCTGTAAACACTTATATTATAGGATTTTGCAGTATTTAAGCAATCAACATACAGTCGCCGTAGGAATAAAAACGGTATTTTTGTTCGATTGCATATCTGTAAGCAGCGAGGATTTTGTCCAGCCCCGCGAAGGCTGCCGCAAGAGCGAGCAGGGTTGATTTGGGCAGATGAAAATTAGTAATGACGCAATCTGTAATTTTAAATTCAAAGCCGGGGGTTATAAAAAGATTTGTTTGTCCGCTTGCGGGTTTTACGCTTCTGCCGATTGCGACGGTTTCAAGTGTTCTGACAGTTGTAGTGCCGACGGCGATAATGCGGCCGCCGGCCCGGATAGTTTTGTTGATAATATCCGTGTTTTCCTTATCGAGCGAAAACCATTCACTGTGGATTTTGTGTTCTTCGAGAGTTTCAGTTTTAACGGGCAGGAAAGTGCCGACGCCCACGTGGAGGGTAAGTTGGGCGATTAAAACACCCTTTGCCCTGATTTGTTCGAGAAGTTTTTCAGTGAAATGGAGACCTGCGGTCGGAGCGGCGATAGCGCCGTTAAGACTTGCATATACCGTCTGATAACGCTCTGAATCGATTTTATGTTCGGTTTGTGGTGCAGGTCTTTTTATGTAAGGCGGCAGGGGAGCGAAACCGATATCGCCTAAAATTTCTTCGGCGGCAGAGGAACTGTCAGGCTTCAAAAGCCATTGGCCTTCGGAAAGTTTTTTTTCTATACGAGCAGGACAAAAAGGTTTTTTATTCCTGTCGAGCAGATGTAAAGTTTGGCCTTCTTTTATACGTGACGAGTTTTTCAGCAGAACGAGCCAGGTATCCGGTGTATTTTGCGAAAGGAAAAGCCCTTCGATTTTAGCGCCGCTGGTTTTTTGCGCAAAGAACTTTGCCGGCAGGACTTTTGTGTTATTTATGACGAGACAGTCGCCTTTACGCAGATAGCCGCATATATTACTGAAATTATCGTCGATTAAGGCCCCGGTCGAGCGATTCATCACGAGCAGTCTGCTGCTGTCCCGTTTTGGCGCGGGCTTTTGAGCAATAAGCTCCGGCGGCAGATGGTAATTAAGCTTTTCGATTTCCATATAAATAATTTATCAGACGTTTGGGAAAATGACAAAAAAAATTTATTTGTTTTCCTTGCGGCAGCGGGCGTTTTTTTAATAAATATTTTTCTCAAAGGCAGTTGCCGGCCATTAAATCCGATAAAAACGGTGACAAAGGTATTTCAGGGCAAAAGGCAAACGGACATGGAAAGAAACCTTGAGAAGCTGGCAAGCCATATAGCATCGCTCGGCAGAAGCGAGGTAGAAAGAGGAATCAGAAATTTCAAGGGCGCATTCAGGCTCGATTTCACAGACGATTACCTCAGGGGGCTGACGGTTGAGCGTCTCAGACATATCCTCTTCGCCGCAATGGCAAATAAATTAGAAAAAACCGATTAGTGCAGCATAAAGAGAACACCCCTTATTTTCTGGACAAAGGGATTTTGTGTTATTAAACTGAACTTATGAAACAATCTTTTGAGGATTTACGAAACGGCGTAGTTCTTGCCGAGTTGGGCGGATATGGCAACGGGGACTTCTGCGCTCGATACGGCAGGGGCGCTGTGATAGTCATAATGGGCACTTATATAGTCGATTCCGCCGAGAATATTTACTATCCGCCGGAGTTTATTTTCAAGCCCGGAAAGAAAAATTATCAGGCATATCTTAACGAGCATATCGAAAAAGCAAAACAAAGCGGGGCAAAGGTCGCGGTAAGCGCTATAGGCTCTGAAATCAGGAGTGTGGCGGATTTTCTCGCTGCCGCCGAAGAGGCAGGCGCGGATTTTGTTTCTCTTTGTGTGCACTCGGCTATGGAATTTTTTACCAAACAAGGACTCGGCTACAAACTCTGTATGCCGGAAAACAGGGATAACCTTAAAAAATGGGTAAGCGGGATTTTGTCGGCAACAACAAAGCCTTTAATACTCAAGCCCGGCTCCGTATGGCACGATTATATAATTGAAAGCGTTCAAATTGCCGCCCAGCTCGGTGTTCCGATTCTGCACGCCAATCTCGGGCTTGCCTTCGAGCCGCAGGCACTTGAAACTGTCAGGAAACTGTCGCAGATATTTGATTTTGTAATCGCAGGCGGCGGAATCACCGGCCTCGATGGCGCAAAGGAAGTATTGGCTGCCGGTGCAGGAGCGGTATCGGTTGCAAAAGCCGCGATTCAGGACCAGAGCTTCATCGAGCGATTAGCGAGAGAATTGAAAGAGTAATTCCGCCTGCGAATTTTCTTGCATCGGGTTTCCGACCCGGTAAAATTGCACACATTATGGACCATCGAACAATAGCAATATCTCTTTTTATTATAGTGTATATCCTTTTTATTTTTCTGCCGGCAAGAAGGACGGCTATCGCTGTTATAGCAAGTCTGCTGGTAATCGTCAGCGGAATTATGACGCTCAGGCAGACTCTTTTTGCAATAAACTGGAATGTGATGGGTATATTCGTAGGCACGCTGGTAGTGGCGGATATATTTATGGAAAGCAGGATGCCTGCATGGCTTGCCGAGGTTATTGTCAACAAGGCCAAAAACACAACATGGGCGATACTTTTTATTTGTATGCTAACCGGGTTTATCTCGGCATTTGTGGAAAATGTCGCAACAGTTTTGATTGTTGCTCCGATAGCTCTGGCATTGGCGAAGAAGCTGCAAATCAATCCTGTCAATATGATGATAGGCATAGTTGTATCGAGCAACCTGCAGGGTGCCGCAACCTTAATAGGCGACCCGCCAAGTATGCTGCTTGCGGGCTTCGCCAAAATGAATTTCCGGGATTTCTTCTTTTATAAAGGCAGACCAAGCATATTTTTTGCTGTTGAGATTGGCGCGATAGCTTCGTTTTTTGTGCTTTTTTTTATTTTCAGGAAGCATCGTAAAAAAGTTCAGCTTATTTCAGTTGAAAAGGTAAAATCCTGGGTTCCTTCCATTTTGCTGGTTGTTTTGATTATCGCTCTTGCATCATCAAGCTTTTTTGACACCGGTTTTTCCTATATAGCAGGTATAATCTGTATGATTTTCGGGATTGTCTCGCTTTTATGGGGTAAGTTTGTCAATCGTGTTCCTGTTATAGCCAGTATAAAATCGCTCGACTGGGACACTACTTTGTTTCTGATGAGTATTTTTATTCTTGTCGGCAGTCTTACAGCTACCGGATGGATAGAAACAATTGCGGATTTCCTGTCAAAACTGGTCGGGGAAAATATATTTTTGGGTTATACGCTGATAGTCTTTATCTCGGTTTTTACATCAGCATTTGTGGATAATGTGCCTTTTCTTGCGGCGATGCTGCCGGTAGCGATTATAATGGCAGCGAAACTTAATATGAATCCATCACTGTTTTTGTTCGGCCTGCTGATAGGAGCAAGTCTGGGCGGCAATATCACGCCTATTGGAGCATCGGCAAATATCGTTGGCTGTGGAATACTGAAGAAAGAAGGATATCATGTGAAGTTCGGGGATTTTGTAAAAATAGGGCTGCCGTTTACGCTCGTTGCGGTTGGTGCAGCATATTTGTTTGTCTGGTTTGTTTGGGGGCCGGCGTAGCGCAATAAAAAAGGCTCAGGGTGGCCCGAGCCTTACTGAAGCAAAACCCTTCGTAATTAATATAGAACTATTGGGTTATAAAGTAAATATTTCACTTCAGTGAAACCAAAACCTTATATAAGAAAAAAAGAGCATTACTACATTATCTATTATACCATCAACTCCGCTTTTTGCAAGGGGGTTTTCAGGGATTTTTAAAATTTTTTTAAGTGCTTTATTGCAAATAACTTAGGTGATATATTACAGTAAAAACCAGTATTTTATAGAACCTATAAAGCGGATATATTTTTGTTTTATTTAATTTATCTGCGGTTAAAATGCTGTGTACTATTATGAAACGTGATGAGGTTGTAAAGCTAATAATATGCTGCAGCGTACCATTGGCTGTTGGTTTCGCAGGCTCGCTTTTTACTGCAAACTCAATGGACTGGTATCAAACGCTTGCCAAACCTGCCTTTAATCTGCCGAGCTGGGTATTTGCGCCGGTCTGGACTTCGCTTTATCTGCTGATGGGAATATCCGCCTTTTTAGTATGGCGAAAAGAGCCGGCGGATACAGCGGTAAAAGTAGCGCTCGCCTGCTTTATTCTTCAATTAGTATTTAACGCACTTTGGACGCCGATTTTTTTTGGCGCAAAACAGCCGTTGATTGCGTTTGGAGATATCATACTACTGTGGCTGGCGATAGCTTCGACTATTATCTGCTTTTACAGGGTTTATAAACTATCGGCAATTCTGCTTGTCCCATATATATTATGGGTCAGCTTTGCCGCCGTTCTAAACGCCGCGATATGTATGCTTAACTGATAAGTTTATTTTCACAGGAGAGAACATGCTCAGCAAACTGTTTAGTGTAACACTCGAAGGAATAGAAGGAATAATCTGCGAAGTCGAAGTGCATATAAAACGCAGTGGGTTTGAAAAATCGCTTATCGTCGGCTTGCCGGATACCGCTGTTAAGGAAAGCATCGAACGCGTTCAGTCCGCAATTACAAATTCGGGCTACAATTACCCGAGGACAAAAAGCGTAATCAATCTTGCGCCTGCCGATGTTAAAAAGGCCGGGCCTGCGTTCGATTTGCCGATAGCTTTAGGAATCCTGCTCGGTTCTAAAGCGGTTCAGAGCGATTGTGTTAAGGATTTTGTCATCGTCGGCGAACTTGCGCTGGACGGTCGTGTAAGACCTGTCAACGGTGTTTTGAGTATGGCAATGGCGGCGGCCCAAAAAGGTTTTAAGCAAATGATTGTGCCGCTGGAAAATGTCCGCGAAGCTGCCGTTGTCGAAGATTTGGAAGTTTTCGGAGTCGGCTCGCTTTCACAGGCAGCGGTTTTTCTTGCGGGGCAATTGGTTCTGGAGGCTTCTTATGTCGATATTGAACAGTTGTTCGAGCAGGCGGCTGTTTATGACGTTGATTTTGCGGATGTCAAAGGGCAGGAGTCGGTCAAACGAGCTTTGACGATTGCCGCGGCGGGCGGGCATAATATTTTAATGATAGGCCCGCCGGGAGCGGGAAAAACAATGCTGGCTCAGCGATTAGCAACCATTTTGCCGACACTAACATTGACTGAATCATTGGAAACGACGCGGGTTTATTCATCTGTCGGCCTGCTCGATAACAAGGCGTTAATGGCGACAAGGCCTGTTAGAATGCCTCATCATACAGCGACAGGAGCGGCGCTTGTCGGCGGCGGGACTAATCCGCGATGCGGGGAACTTTCGCTTGCGCATAACGGAATATTATTTTTAGATGAATTTGCCGAGTTTCCGCGGCACGTTCTTGAGATGATTCGCCAGCCGCTGGAAGATAAAAAGGTTACAGTTTCACGGGCTAAAGGCTCGATTACATTCCCGGCAAATTTTATGCTCGTTGCTGCGACGAATCCCTGTCCATGCGGCTATTTCGGTTCGTACCAGAAGCGATGCAAATGCACGCCGAACCAGATTGAACGATATATGGCTCGGATTTCCGGCCCGATGCTGGACAGGATTGATATTCATATTGATGTGCCAAGCGTAACCTTCAGCAAACTCCGCTCGAAACAGGATTCTAATGATTCAGCGGCAATACGAGAGGAAGTCATAGCCGCCAGAGAAATCCAGAGGCAGCGATTCGGCGAAAAAAAGACTACCACAAACGCTACGATGACGCACAGGCAGATAAACAAATACTGTGTTCTTAATGAACCGGCTGAAATGGTTTTGAAAAACGCTATGACGGAATTCGGCTTGTCCGCGAGGGCACATGATAAAATCTGCAAAGTTGCAAGAACCATCGCGGATTTGGAGAATAAAGAAAATATAAACGCAGAACATATCGCGGAAGCGGTGAGCTATCGGAAATTGGACAGGGCATTGTAAATTATTACTTGCTGAAACGAGATAGGTCCTTCATAACCCGAACCAGATCCGGCTGGTGTGCCTTATAGAAAGTGGTTCTATCAGTTATTTCGACGTTTGCTTTCGTTGTAACTGTATTCAAGCCGAGAATATTCGTGGGGAATATGGCTTTATGCTCATTATCAACGTAAGCTATCGTATCCCAATCACTAATCACGGTAAATTGACGTTTTTCTGTGCCGAGCAGGTCGATTCCCTCTGAATAATCCTGCGGCGGATTTGTGACGCCCAGAAGATTACAAATGGTTGCCGGAATATCCAAATGGCTTGTTATACTGTCCACCCGATGCGGTTTAACGCCCGGCGCCCAGAGAACCATTGGAACAAGCGTTTGCACGTCGCTGTAATTGGAGTTGTGTCCCCACCGGCCGTGCTCCATAAATTCTTCGCCGTGGTCTCCGGTGAGTATAACAATCGTGGAATCAAGCAGTGAATTTTCCTCGAGATATTTCAATATCCGCTCGAACTGACTGTCGAGGTGATTGCAGGAGTTGATATACCGATTCTTTATAAGAGAGATATCTTTTTTCAGGTCAACAGTGGCATAATTGAATTCGTCAAGATATGGAGTCCGTATTTCATTTTCGGGCGGGAAATGATACGGGGCATGCGGAGACTCAAAAAACATAAAAGTCATAAACGGCTGCGATTTATTGCGATTTTCAATAAAATCAATCAAACGTCCGACATTTTGCCTGTCGAGCTTCCATCCCATCACACCCTGTTCAAGCTCCCCCGAATCGTGCAGCTGGTTCTGCGGCAATCGCGCAAAAATAGTTTTATCAAACTCAGGATAAGAAAATTTTGCGCTGCTGAATACATCAATCTGGTAGTTATTATCAATGAGCAAATCCATCAGCACAGGCCCTTTGTGTTCGTCGAGAAATTTAAACCAGTAATTGCCATACAGGCCGTAGAATGCTGAAAACATAGCCATTCGTGTGCCGTTGCCTCCGCTGTAATGCTGATTGAAACGAACCGCGTTTTGCGAAAACGCCCATGTTTTCGGCATTATTACAGGGTCGAGCATATCGGCTCGAAGAGACTCGGCCATAAGAATAACTATATTGTAATTATTATGGTCGGCCTGCTGATTAATCGGATTCAGAGGATATTTCAGGTTAATTTCCCTGAATTTTATAGCGAAGGATGATTCCTGCGGCTGCTGAAGTCCCAAAGATTTAGCGAACCTGCGGAAAGTGACGGGAGCATAAAATGGGAATGCCCGCGATACCGTAAGAATCGGTCTGTAGTTATAGAAGGAACTGAAACCATAGACTAAACTTTGTAAACCGGCCATTGCTAATAGTGTAATCAGGGTTATAGCAAGTTTGCGGCGGGTAAAAAGATTGGCGCAGAAATTTTTTACTTTTGGAACCAGCATCAACAGTAATAAAATTGCTGCCTGCGCGACAAAGAAAACTAACGCTATCACGATGAAACTTCGTACTGTTGACTGGCTGCTGCCCATTGACTCAATGCCGCCTTTTGTAAAGATAAGATTCCAGACAAAGCTATTGAAATGGAACCCGAACATCCTAAATATAAAACTGTCCATATAAATCAGCAGCTGAAGTGCAGTTAAAGCTATAACTGCCAGGCTGCCGAGAAACCAGGGGGATTTCAAAAACACTGGTGAATGTTTATAACTGAGAATCTTTCGCAAAAGTCCTAAAACAATCGCAAATGGAAGGAGATATAGAAAACAATAAGTAAAAAAAACAACTCCTGCAAAAAAATATGTTGTAAAATTTACATAATTAATCTGGCCAAGAAATACGGAAGCATTAATCAAAAGCAATAAATATGACAGTGCAAAATATTGCGACAGGAACGATGAAGTATCGGAGTTTTTTTTCATAGTAGGAGACACCTTAGCACATTGTCGACATTAAATAAACAGTTTTTTGCCGGATGATTAGTTTTTATTTAAAACCGGCGGGGTCCTGGTGGTAAAAGCGTTTCAGTTCGTTGTATAAATCGGGGTGGATTTGCTTCAGTTCCTGGGGTTTTTCAAAAAAGAATTCGGTGGCGACGGCGAAAAACTCAGCGGGGTCGGTCGCGCCGTATTTGTCCAAAAAAGCAGGGCGATTTTGTTGAGCCGCCTCCCTGAGTCTTTGGTAATCTTTCTGCAATACGCGGGCCCAGGCAATATAACTGGAAGTGCTTTTAAGAACGCCGGATTTGTCGCCTTTGCCGCCTGAAGCGTCGATTTGGTGCGCAAATTCGTGAAACACAACGTTCTGACCGTCGCGAATGTCGGCGCAGCTTCTTTTGACGTCATCCCACGAAAGAACGACCGAACCAGTGCGCCAGGACTCACCGCTGAGGACCTGCGGACCTTCGGCCACTACGCCATCGGCCAAATGCTGCGCCCGATGAACTATAAAGGCGTGAGGATAGACCAGTATCGAAGACAGACCGGGATAATAATCGGTTTTCCGGTGAAGAAGAAGCATACAAGCCTGGGCGGCAATAATAACCTTTATTTCGTCGGTTATCTCAAGTCCGCCGCAGCCTTCAAAATGCTTTTCAGCGATGAAGATAAGTATATGCTGTTGTAATTCAATTTTGTCCTCGGCAGGCAGGCGATTATAAAGCGGCACATTTTTTTCGATGATTTGCAGCCATCGGTCTGGAAACTGCCAAGCGGCAATCCGCTTTCGTCGCCATTGCTTGAGCCAAAACATAGTTCACCATTTCTTAAAGATTACAAAAACCGCGAGAACTATCAATGAAAATCCTATCGCATAATTCCATTTCATTGGTTCACGCAGGTAAAGAAGTGAAAAAACAGAGAAAACAACAAGCGTTATTACTTCCTGAATCGTCTTTAATTGTGCAGCGGTAAACTGATAATGGCCGATTCTGTTTGCCGGCACCTGAAAACAATATTCCGCAAACGCTATCAGCCAGCTTATAAGAATTACCCATACGAGCGGTTTGTCCTTGAACTTTAAATGGCCGTACCACGCAAAGGTCATAAAAATATTGGAAATCGTCAGGAGGATAATTGTTTTCATAGATTTTACTCCGGAGATGAAGAATTATTACAATATGAGGAAGAAGAAGTTTTTTATCATAGGTTTCCGCTGCCGGCAAAATCAGAATGGCTGCTTTTATCCCGCTGATAAATTGAGTTTTTTTCTCTTTTGAATTTAAGGCCTCTGCCTGTTCGAATCTGGTCTTCTTCGGTTAAGAAGTCAATATGCTGCAGCAGTGCCCAGGCAGTATTTTCCCAGCACATTTGATAACCTCTCTGGTGCGCCTGTTTTTCCATCAGCAGTCTTTTTTGCTGATTGAAAACAAGATAATCGAGAGCCTCGGCAATCTGTTCGATGCTGGGCTCGCCGGGGTCTATCAGGATTCCTCTTGCGTGTCTGCCCATAACAAGACCGGGCGGACACTTCTGGTTTGAATGAATAAGCTCAAGCGCATAACGAAACTTCGTCGCTATCGCGACTCTGCCGGAGCCTAAGGTATCAGCCAGAATACCGCTGGAAATCTGCTGCATATTAAGATACGGCAGAAGTGCGACATTAGCTGCGCCGTAAAGTTCAAGAAGCATTTTTTCTTCGATGAAAGCATCAAGGAAGACCACATCGAACTTATTGAATTCGACATCCTGCAATGAAGTTACTTTACACCACCTGACTTTCGCTTCCTTGAGCGACTGGTTCAGCATTTTCTGGAATTCCTGATAGGCCTGGCCGTTGCCGGATTTGACAAACTCAGGATGGTATTGGCCGGCAATCAGGTAAATAATCGAATTCCGCTGGGAGGCAGTGCAGGATTCGGCGAGAAATCTTCCAAAACCTCTTATGCTGAACTGTATCCCCTTGTCCGGCGAAAGCAAACCTATGGTTGCTACAAGGAAATGGTCTTTGAGGCCGAATTTTTCTTTTATCGAAAGACGGTCGAAATGAGATGGATGATGCATCCGGATGCCGTGGTCGATGTGTTTTATCCTGTCCCGCTCAATTTCGTAAAGGGGCGATGTGAGAATCTGAATTGCGCTTTCGGTTGTAACAATAATGCCCTGACTGTAACGGGCAAGGTCCTGTATCACTTCTATTTGGTGCTTGTCGGGATTATCCAAAACGGTGTGGAGATAGACAAGTGTTGTCAATCCTTTTTCCGAAAAAGCCTTTGCCATATTGACGTAATTTACGCCTTCGCCGTCTTTACCGGAGTCATCGGGGTCCAGGCCGTATTCGTGCTGAAGAAGCACAACTGTTTTATTTTTGCTTTCGCCGGCACGGACGATAATATTCTTTGTCGCGGATTGCCACGATTGCGGATTGTACTGGTCTATAATCAAATCGACCGGTATATGATAAGGCAGATTATCTTTGTCAATCGCAGCAATCCTGATATAACCTATTTCGCCGGTGAAATGCTCAAGAGAATTCGCGAGGTCTCTGCTGAATGTTGCGATGCCGCACCTTCGCGGCGGATACGTGCTGACTATTCTGATATTATATGGCATGATTTATCCCTCTTATTTTATCAAAGAACGGAGTTTTTCTTTGTTCGACACAGCAGGCGGCATAAAAATACATTGCTGCCGACCAGTTTTGCCAGTCTTCGCCGCAGGGTTTACCGTCCTGTGCCCTGTGCCATTCGTTAAACCCAAAATCAACCTGGGCCACTTTGCTTTGCCTGATTAAGTATGTAAGAGCAACAAGTTTTTTCTCTGCGAGCCTGTATCTGCCGGCTGCGACAAGAGCGGCAATGTAAAAGCCGCAGATGAACGGCCAGATTCCGCCGTTGTGATATTCGCCAGGCCGATTATATTTTTCATATCGCTTCCTCCAGTCCGGCTCGCCCGGGCGGGTATATGGAAAGAAATTCGGCGGCAAATCCACTGTAAGATCTTTATTGGCCTTCAAATTTTTACATTCGGTTTCTATCCATATTACAATTTCTTTCGCTCTTGTTTTCGAGGCTATACCGGAAAGAATTGCTATACTGTTGCCGAGCAAATCAAACCGCTCACTTTTGTAAATCTTGTAAGACCATAGTGCGTAGTAAGGTTTGTATTTGAGAACAAGACCTTCGTGGACGTGCCGATGCTGATATTCGCCCATTATGGCAAATCGCCCCATCTCTTCCTGAACCCGACTCGCCTTCTCATCAAAGCCGAAGAATTTTAAATAAGTATAGACAATGGTATTGACATAAAGACCATACCCGAGCACCCATTGCTCGTCTCGCCAGTCGCTTGTCGGCAATTGTGCGGCGATGAGCCTGTCCGACGGGCTCTGATATTCCATCCATTGCAGTGATTTGGCACAAGCCTCTTCGAGAAAATTCTGTTCGCCGGTCACCTTTCGGTATAAACCAACCGCCATAAGAAACAGAGGAGTAGCGTCGCTTGAGCCGCGGTCTTCTTTGTCGTTAACCAGCGACGGCATATGGCCCAGGCGCGTTTGATTTTTCGCAAGTGTTTCAAGAACACGTCTGAGGGTCTTTAAAAGTTTTTCTTCTCCCGATACGAGGACTCCCAGCGAAGAAATCATCATATCTCGCGTATAAGGCTCAGGATAACCCCAGCCGGCGGTTCGCGGCAGACCACGATAGGGACCGTGATTGTTGTGCAGCAAAACTTTGAGTGCCGCTTCTTTGGCCTGAGCTATCAATTTTCCATCTTTTCTTTCCATTAATTAATTCCGAGCCTTTCGGAGATTATCTTCACAAATTTTTTGGCGACTACTCTGTAATCAAAATTCTCGACGATTCTTTTTCGCCCCGCTTCGCCCATCTTTTTGCATAAGTCAGGATTATTCATAAGCTCCAGCAGATATTTCGCAATGTCGGGCACGCTGGCGCGATAGTCAACGACCCGCGGCTGGTCGAATACAATCTTTGTATTCGGCTCATAGCCGGACTCGCGGCCGAGAATAGTTTCCTTTAGAACGATTTTCTGACCGATTTCAGCCAGATATGCGGTCTGGCCGTGAATCATTGTATCGAGCAGACCCATAGCTTTTATGCCTATGACAGGTTTTCCGCAGGCATTAGCCTCGACCTGAATCATTCCGAAACCTTCCAGTCTGCTCGGCCCAGCGTAAATATCGCAGGATGCGATTAAATACGGCATAAAATTTCTCGAAATCTTGTTGGTGGTATAAATAATTTTATCCCTGATGCCCAGACTTTCGGCAAGCTGAAAATCCAGCAGATTCTGCTGCTCGGTTCTCGGCTGAGGCCAGACCTTGCAGACATATTTCCAGGCCGGAGCTTTTTTGTTTATAGTCGCAAGAGCCTGCATAACTTCCTGTGCGCCTTTAGATGCGGCATCGCCGCCGATTGTAAGTATCATAAGCTCATTGTCAGCCACGCCGAGCGAACGGCGGATACAGGCGACTTTAGGGTCGTTTTTGCCGCGGGGGGAAAATGAATCCGTATCGCAGCCGACAGGCAGAACCTCGATATTTTTGCCGCTTAAACCATCACGGATATAAACCTGCTTGACCCATTCTGAGGTTACAAGTATCAAAGGCAAATTTTCGAGGGCTTTCTTATAATTAGCCAAGAAACCATCGGCGACAAGCCAGGGAACGGCTGTTATACCATGTTTCTGTGAATGAATAACAAGGTCGGGAGTATGACCCCAATAACCGATGCCTATGGTGATATCCGGCTTGAACCAGTTATAATACCATTCCTTTTCCTGCGAAGATTCGGAATTTACCGGCCAGGCATCAACGCCTGTTTCTCTCAGAGCCTTGTAAAGTAAATCGCCCTGTGTTGCCAGGCCTCCCGGCGAAGGCGGATAATCATAGAGCACAAGAACTTTCATTACTTCAACTCCTGTCAGTAATCTTTTTAATATCCTGATGTTTTTCAATGAGCCAAAAGGCTTCGGTATCTGAAACGGCTTTTGCCTCGAAACTGTCGGGCGAAAAACCGTAACTGTTAATTATAATATCTTTTTTTTTCTGCCAAATACTTTTCGGCAAATCAACAACAATATCCGCATCTTTTTGGGGTCTGGGCAGGTATTTTTTTCTGCCATCTTCATAGGCGGAAAGCAAAAGCCGCTTAGCCTTTAGTTTTCCATTCTTCCAGAGGGTAAAAACCGCCTGTGAAACTTCCTCATGCCGAAGATGCCGAGTATATTCGCCTTTGGGATTGTGGGTAAGAATTATGTCGAAACTTCTTTGGGGCAGCGTATTTAAAATGGCCTGTTGAATTTCCGCCTGTTCAAGCGGCTTTTGGTCAGGACTGTCATCGAGGTCTGCCATAAAGCCTTTGGCTCCAAGCAGGTTGGCTACCTTGGAGAATCTCGGTGCTCTATCAGGGTCGGATTTCCGGCACAGTGTCAAAACAGTCCAATTGATTTGAAGGTGCAGCAGAATTGTCCCACCCGCCCAAAGGATTTCATCATCGGGGTGAGCGACTATTACCGCGGCACTTTTTATATCAGTAAAGACACTTTCTATTGCAACTTTGGACATAACTTCTTTTGCCTAAAAGAGTTACATAAAAAATATCAGCGTTTTTTTGCCATCAATTGCCGGTTGTATTGCATCTCATAAAATAGAGTTTAAAAGTTAAAAAACAAGGTTTTTGTTTTATAAATAAGCCCCAAATCGTTTTTCAGGTTAATCGGCTATAACTATATGCCGATATTTGATATGGGTTAAACTAAATATTTTTGGAGAGTTGAAAAATGGGAATTCAGGACTGGTCGGACAATTGTTTGCTTGTAACGATAGCGCCGGAACCCGATATGAGCGATGAGCTAAAGGCCGTAACGGAAATCATTCAACAGCGGGACAATTGCAGCGTGGTTATCGATTTTTCCGACGCCGAACTTGTAACAAGTTCAAGTCTTGCTCAGCTGCTGCGGATTCAGAAGATTCTCGATGACCACAATCAGCAACTAATTCTTTGTGGTGCAGGTTCAAGGACGAGAGGCATCTTCGAGGTTACCGGTTTAAACAAGGTCTTTGAGTTTGTCGAGGACAAATTCACGGCTTTGGCCGGGATGCAGCTTACCAAATAAAGCTTTTTAACGCAAAGAGTTGACATTTTAATATAAAGTGTTAACATAATAGCGATATTTTTTAATAATTAACCACAGATTTTGCGGATTCATCCCTAAGGGACGTAATCCTTGAAATCTGCGGTTCATAACTCGAAGGAATCATTATGAAAGCGGATGAATTCGCAGAGCAGTTTGAAAAGGTGCTTCAATATCATTTTACTAACCGCTCGCTTCTGAAAAAATCGCTCACTCATTCATCATCAGCGCAGAAACTCGAAAGCAATGAAAGACTCGAATTCCTCGGCGATTCAATCCTCGGATTAATTATCTGTCAGGCACTGTATGAAAAATTTCCGGGTTATCTCGAAGGCGACCTTACAAAAATAAAAAGCAGACTCGTCTCACGAAAAACCTGTTCGCTTATCGCCGGCCAGCTTAATCTCGAAACTATGCTGAGTCTCGGTCCCGGAATGCAGAAAAGCAGGGCTCTGAAGGGGTCAATCGCTGCTGCGACGCTCGAGGCGGTAATAGCGGCGATATTTATCGACGGCGGATTTGAGGCGGCAAAGGAATTTGTTCTCAGGCTCTTCGCCCCGTTGATTGACCATGCCAATGCCGCCGAGCATCAGGAAAACTACAAATCACTTCTACAGCAGTACGCCCAGCAGAATTTAAATCACTCGGTAAGCTATGAAATCCTCGACGAAAAGGGACCCGACCATAATAAATGCTTCGAAAGCGCGGTTATTATTGATAAAAAAAGGTATCCCAGCGCATGGGGT
>JBAVNP010000157.1:0-7527 GCA_049691175.1 Sedimentisphaerales bacterium | reverse complement strand
GATATCGACAACCAGAATATCTGATATGCCCTTTGCGTTAAGGCCTGCGATTAGAGCCGAACCTATAAAACCAGAACCGCCAGTTACGATAATCATAAAAAAGCCTTATTAAACGCTGATTACGCTGATTAAAATGATTCAAAAAGGATATGAAAAAAGGGAATTGTTGTCAATCAAAAGATTTGCGCTCCGCCAAAAGATTTACCCGCCTTTGTGGTGGGCGGATAAAAAAAATTGGCCGACTTTTAAGGGTCGGCCGTCTTCCATATCCCAAATGAGTATAAAACATCACCGAGCGCAACTGCGCGTTATCAGCATAATGCGAGATAACTTGCTATCGCAAGAATCAAAATCCGCTTCTTATTGAAAGTAAACGGAAGCCAAATCGTGTAATAAAAACTTCTAATTTTCGCCACTTTAAAATGCCTTCCTGAATTATTAAGCGCATTATAACAAATAAATTGGCAAAAGGCAAATATTACAGGGCATTTAAATTATAACCTCTTGTAAACAAAGGAGTTGGATAAGCTTGATTTTGTCCGTTAATTAAATAATGCTTCGACAAATGTATCCGGGTCGAACTCGGCAATATCCTCCGGTCTTTCGCCAAGGCCTATAAACTTGACTGGAATATCTAATTGATCCTTAATCGCAATCACAATCCCGCCGCGCGCCGTGCCGTCAAGCTTTGCGAGAAATATGCCGGTAACTTTAATGGCCTCGGTGAACATTTTTGCCTGTGCGATGGCGTTCTGGCCTGTCGTGGCATCGAGAACCAGCAGAACCTCGTGCGGCGATGTCGGTATCTGCTTTGCCACGACGTCACGAATTTTCGTAAGCTCCTTCATAAGATTTTTCTGGGTATGAAGTCTGCCTGCCGTATCGAGAATGAGATATTGCGCACCTCTTGCAGTCGCCGCGGAACAGGCATCAAAAGCAACGGCAGCAGGGTCCGAACCTGACGGCTGCTTGACAATATCAACGCCGATTCGCTCTGCCCAGATTGTAAGCTGCTCAACCGCCGCTGCGCGAAACGTATCACAGGCGGCGACAATAACCTTTTCACCGTTGCGGCTCAGAGTATAAGCGAGCTTTGCAATACTCGTGGTTTTGCCTGAGCCGTTGACGCCGGCGACGAGAATAACTGTTGGACCCGCTGAAGATTCGTTTAACTGCCGGCTCTGAACCGGCCAGTAATTCTTGATATGCTCCTTCAGAAACGGGATAATATCATCGGTTTTTACGATTTTCCTTGAGCGGTAAGCCTCCCTGAGGTCTGAAATCAATTTGTCCGTCATCTCAACGCCGATATCATCGCTTATCAGCGTTTCGGCAAGCTTGTCAAGCAGCTCATCATCAATATCCCTGCCAAGGGTTAAAACCGCCTGAAAAGAAGATTTAATCTTATCGCGGGTCCTGCCGAGATGACCCCTGATGTAATCAAGCGTTTTTGTGAAAATTCCCATAAAATCTTTCCAAAACTGTCATTATATCAGACAAAACATAAAGGTAAACCCCGTTAGAAAGAATATACCATAACTGAATGCCTGACAGCCGTTAAAGACAATCTCTTTCTAACGGGGTAAAGACTCAGGCAGGGTAGTTAAAATAAAGAGTTTAAAAAAATTAAAAATGTTTTTGATAATTAGAACGGACATTCTGCATTTTTCCTTTGACAAAACCGCCGGAGGGCTGTAGATTTTTGTAGTCATCAGGGACGATGTATCAATCCAATCATACTCAACGGTGTGAGTAAATCTTTTGTAGTATATTAACAGGGATGCATTTCCTTTGTTACGGCGCTTTGTATGAACAGACAGTGAGGAAGAAATTGGCACAGGATGCAAAAGAAATATTTGAAGCGATTGTGGAACGGGTCAAGGTTCTTGACCCAGCTAACAGCCGCAGATGGTTTGACGACCTTGTTATAAAGAACTTCGGCGGCGGACTGCTCGAAATAAATTGTCCTGATATGGAAAGCGCAGGCTTTCTGCAGGATAACTGCATCGGCAGTTTCACCCGCGCCGCTCAGCAGATTACAGGATACCTTGTAAGTATAAAGTTCAGCGCCGATGGAAAGGCCGTAAAAAATAAACTTTCCGAAATAACAGCAGAGCCCCGTCTTCATCCGGATTATACGTTCGATAATTTTGTCGTAGGACCCTGCAACAGACTCGCACACGCAAGCTGTGTCGCGGTAAGCAACTCGCTGGGCTCAACATATAATCCTCTGTTCATCTACGGCAGCGCGGGTTTGGGCAAGACTCATCTTCTTCACGCAATCTGCCGGGAAACACGCAACAGCCTGCCGAAGGCTAAAATACAGTTTTTAAGCTGCGAAGAGTTTGTCAACCGCTTTATCAGCGCAATTGAGACCGGTTCACTTGCCGAGTTCAAGAGCCTGTATCGAACGGTCGATTTGCTCATAATAGACGATGTGCAGTTCCTCAGAGAGCGCGAACAAAGTCAGGAAGAATTCTTCCACACCTTCAACGCGCTGTATGACAACCGCAGACAGATAGTATTAAGCGCCGATGAGGCGCCGGGGCAGATACCGTCCCTGCCGGAAAGGCTGACGAGCAGATTCAGATGCGGCCTGGTTACAAGAATCGACTCCCCTACATACGAAACGAGAGTGGCAATAGTGCAAAAGAAGGCAAGACTTCGCGGAATGAAAATTGCAGATGAGGTCGCAGAATACATCGCGGGAATGGTTAAAGCGAATATACGCGAACTGGAAGGAGCACTGACCACGCTCTATGCTATGACAGGCACGACAGGCGAGGAAATCGGGCTTGATATCGCCAAAAAAGCTTTAGGCGAAAGAGAAACTACCGGTAAAAATATCTCCATCACCGACATAATAAAAGTCGTAACCGCATACTATGATGTCCGGCAGGCAGATTTACAAAGCAAAAAACGCAGCCAGAGCATTACAACACCCAGACAGATTTGTATGTACCTTGCCAGAAAACTGACAAGTCACAGTCTTGAGGAAATCGGCGGACACCTCGGCGGAAGAGACCATACCACCGTTATGCACGCCTGCGGCAAAATCGCCGAGCTGGAACAATCAGATGATAAAATTCAGTCGCAGCTTGTGGAATTGACAAAACGAATCGGCAGGTAAGCTCGGCCTGCTATACAGAACATTCAACCTTCTTCTGTGAGAGCGGCCAGGCGTTATGATTTTCGGCATAGACACTTCTGAACGCCTCTGTCACTTCCGGGTCGAATTGAGAGCCAGCAAGGCTGACAATTTCATCGACTGCTTCATCGGCTGATTTGAGATTGTGAATGCACCAGTGCTCTGAGGTCATAGCATCAAAACAATTCGCGACGGCAAGGATTCTTGAGCCGACTGGAATATTTCTGCCGACAAGACCATTGGGATAACCTGTGCCATCATAATTTTCGTGATGGTGACGGATGATTACTATTTCCTGACTGAATAAACCTATCGGCGCCAGAATCTCAGCACTCAAAACCGGATGACGCTCAATAATCCTGCGTTCATCATCGGTCAGCGGCGCCTGTTTGTGAAGAATATCGTTTGAAATTACGATTTTGCCGAGGTCGTGCAACATTGCCGCCGTCTGAAGCTGCTTCGTCAGAGCCTGCGATACCGCCATACGTCCTGCAATTGCGGTCGCATAAGTCTTAACATTTTCGGCGTGGTCGACAAGATAAGCGTCCTTGGCGGCAATCGCCTTTGCAAACGCCGTTATAGTGCCGAGCGTCTGCGCCTTTATCTGCTGGGCGAGCATTGAAATTTTAGCCTGCAGTTCGCGGAAGTCCTCGTTTTGATGTTCCTGCAGCTGCTCATTAGGATTAATCCGGTCATACAAAACGGTGCAGTTTCTGCCGCGATATTTGGCGGTATAAAGAGCGTTATCGGTTTTTCTTATAATCTCATACGAGTCGGCGGCATTAACTCCGTTAAAAACAGAGACGCCCACACTGCACGTAACCGATACAGACTGACCGTTTGCTTCCCAGCGATATTTGTCAATTATCAGACGGAGCTTATCCGCTCTTTGTGTCGCGATTTCCACGGGCATTCCCGGCATAACTACAACAAATTCCTCTCCGCCATAACGGGCGGCCATATCAAGCGGATAAATATTTTCTTTCAGGATTTTGGCGAACTGCTGGAGGATTTGGTCGCCGATGAGATGGCCGAATGCATCGTTAATGTTCTTGAAATGGTCGATATCGAACATCATCACGGCAATTGAACCGCCGCGAAGCTTGGCCTGCAGCATTTCACGCTCAAGAATTTCAAAAAAGTGCCGTCTGTTCGCAAGACCGGTAAGCTCATCGGTATTCGCAAGCAAAAGCAGCCTTTCCTGAAGCTCAATCATCTGAAGCACTATGCTGATTCGCGCCTGAAGCTCGCCCCTGTTGAAAGGCTTGGTTACATAATCAATCGCGCCGAGTTTGAGGCCGGAAATTTTGTCCTCGCTTTGGTCTTTGGCGGAAACGAAAATGACAGGAATCGAAGCTGTCCGCACATCGGTCTTGAGCCGTCTGCAGGTTTCAAAGCCGTCAACTTCCGGCATCATCACATCGAGCAGAATAACATCCGGCTGCTGTTCTACTGCCATTTTTATACCGTCAGCGGCATTTTCAGCGAGAAGCGGAACAAGCCCCATACTGCTAAGGTGAGCCTTGAGAAGGACAAGATTCGCCTGACTGTCGTCAATAACCAGAATTTTTCTCTGTTTTTTGGTATTCATTATACACGCGTATTTTATGGCTAATCCCTTGTCGGAAATTATCGACTTGTTTTGCCTGCCGATTAATCAGGATTGATTAGAAAACCCCGTTTTAGGACGGCGGAATATCTTTTTTTATAAGAAAGACCGATAACAAGCGGATTTCAGACAGTATTGTCTTTAATTTGCGTTTCGGTTTTCGCTTTTGCGATTTCGGCCTGAACTTCTTCTTCTGTATAATGAGCCGGCCATAAAGTTCGCCAGCCTGCAATATAAGACCCTACCGGCAAAAGCGTAAGCAATCCTGCCAGCAGCCAGCCGGGCTGCTGAATTGTGCCTATCGCCGCCATTCTGTCCTGCTGGGCCTGCATTATTGACAAATCCAAAAGGCCGATTACCTGCTGATATTTTTCCTTGTTGAGATTGGCCAGATAATCGAGCCGCAACTGCTCGCCGGTATAGGTATCTACTATTTCATTGCGCAAATTTCTGGCGGTATGAATGTTGCTGTTAAGCAAATTGATACTGTTCGGGTCTTTGCCGACATATTTAACCGCCAGAGGCGATATGTCCGCAGGCCAGAAATCGTAAATAAATTGACAGCCTGTCACGAATACAACCGTAGAGATAACAATAATTGATAAAACCGTTTTCCAATTCATAAAAAATCCTTTCATCTTAGATTCAAATTTATTTATTCCTAACCTAAAAAGTGTTAAAATGTGTACGAACCTTATTATCAAAATTACAAAGGAAAGATTTTGGACACAGCAAAGAACTTCAAGCCGGATATAATCCTGCTCTGGGATAAAGCCGCTGACAGTCTCGAATCGCAGAGAATAATAAATTTATTTAAAGATGTTGAAGTAACAATTATTAAAAACCAAAAACTAAACTATCCCAGCTCTCTGTCTATGTCGGAAGCCCTACGTAACAGCAAAAAAATTTTAATGGTTGGAAAAACATCTTCGTTTGTAAATTATTTCAATGGCAACATTGGAAACAATATGAGATGTTTTCCTTATCATAAACTCATTCCCCTTTCAAATGGATGTCCTTATAGTTGCGTCTATTGTTATCTTGCTTACGTTTATAGGAAATACGGCGCTTTCATAAAAATCAATGTAAACTATGATAAAATGCTCAAGCAGATAAATAATATTGCCTCATCTAATCTGCATAAAGTCTGTTTTAACTTCGGCGAAATGCTCGACAGTCTTGCTCTTGATCATATTACAAATCTCACCTCACTACTTGTCCCGCTATTTAAAAATTTAAATAATGCATATCTAATGATGCTTACAAAAAGCTGCAACATAGACAATCTCTTGAAAATAAAACCTAATCCACAGGTTGTCGTTTCCTGGAGTCTTAATCCTCAGACAATTATCGACAAATTTGAAATCGGAACCGCTTCACTTAATGAAAGAATCAATGCCGCAAGACAATGTCAGAAATATGGTTACAGAATAAGATTCAGAATAGACCCCGGTATAATTTACGATAACTGGAAAACAGACTACGAATCTGTTCTGAAACAAACATTAACCAGCACAGAACCGGAAAATATAACGATTGGAATGTTAAGGCTTTTCAAAGGCCATATAACCCTTTCAAAAAAAACTTATAATATTAAAGCTGACTCGGAAATATTTGGGTCATTGAAAGAACCCGCGGAAGATGGGAAACTACGATATAATCTCAAACAACGCATAGAATTTTATAGGTTCCTGATAGACATAATACGTAGCTGTAATAAAAAAGTCAGCATCGGAATCTGCAGAGAAAACAAGGAAATATATGACAATCTTAATTTCAAAACACAATTATGTAATTGCATAGCATAAACCTTCCATTACTCCATAACCGTCTTATCTTTACTTATATCCGCTTGGGGCAACTGTTTCTCAATCGCGCGCAAACGGTATTCATAACAAATGCTGGTTTTATTCAATTCCTCTATTCGCTGCTGGAACTGCCGCTGTGTTTCAAGCAGCATCGTTATGTCGTGCTGCAGCAAGGAAAGCTGTTTTTGCAGATTGACCCACGTGCCGACAATCAATGCCGCCAGAAAGACAATCTGAACCAGCACTGAAAGGTCTATCTGCCTGCTTAAATACCACTGTCTGTTTTTATTTTCTGTTTCAGCCATTTTTACACCGGAGCGTAGAAACAATAGTATTCGCCGATTTTGAATATTATCACGAAACTGCCCGCCGGCAGATTTCCCTGCGACAGAAACGGTTCTGCGACGTTAACCGCTTCGACTTGGCTGCCCACGACCGTCGGAATCGACCCTGCCCCGTCAACTTCAACAGCCTTTACGTTATAGTGGTTGTAATTGAATTTGCTTATTACTTTGGCAACGAAGCCTATGGTTCTTCCGCCGGCTGAAGTTACAAATGCGCTTTCATTCAGGCCGGTGCTTTGGCGCGAAAGCCGCTCAATAAACTGCTGCTGCTCGCTCTGAGCGATATTATCCGACATCTTTACCCCCACACCAATGTTCTAAATCTTGAGTATTGCCTTTTCCAAGATTTCATTTTCATTTCCTTCCATAAATTCTTTCCCCTGACCAAAACATTGGTGTGGGGGTTTATTTCCTTTTCTTTACTGCCGTAAGAATTGTCTGCTGATTTATAAAATCCATCTCTATTTTCTCAAGCCGGCATACGCTTCTGTTATCGTATTTGACGCCGAGAATATCCCTGCTGTCCGGACTCGTGATTATTTTATCGCCGGGGCTAAAAGCAGGCGATAAAATCATTGTCTTTATCTGTAATTGTTCTGTTGCAAGTCCGCCTGAATC
>JBAVNP010000156.1:0-2489 GCA_049691175.1 Sedimentisphaerales bacterium | reverse complement strand
TGTTTGGACTTGAAATAGCAGACATTGTTATCATCCTGCTCTACTTTTCCCTCATAATAGGCGTAGGACTTTGGGCTTCTCGCCGCATCAAGAGTAAGGAAGATTACTTTTTGGCCGGCCGAAGCTTTGGCAAATTGGTGCAGACTTTTGCCGCCTTTGGCCAGGCAACCAGCGCCGATACCGCTGTGGGTGTAACGACAACAACTTATAATAATGGCATCGCAGGCGTATGGAGTTCGCTGCTTTACCTTTTTGCCACTCCGCTATACTGGGTTGTTACGCATTGGCCGCGAAGAATGAGAATCTTCACTTTGGGCGATTATTTCACTGAACGTTACAACTCCGTCCGAATGGGATTGGTTTACTCGCTAATCGGCGCTCTTGGTATGATGGCATTTACCGCTGTTGGTTTTAACGCTATGGCCAAAACAGTTGAAGCGGTAATACCGAAAAATGCTGCAATATATAATTCCGCCGAAATAGAACGATATAACAAAGCGTATCAGGCCGAGCAAATTGCTGCCGTCACTTTACATGAAACTACGAATGTGCTCAGCTATGAATCGCTGTTAGAACGCGAAAAACTCGAGAAAATGCCATCCGAGAATCTAAGCGAAACCGAAAATGCCAGATTGACTTATTTAAATTCGATGCGGCCTGCAGAAACAATTTCTCATATCTCCAAAGATACGCTCATCTGGATTGCAAGCGCTGTCGTTTTGCTTTATGCGGTCCTCGGCGGTGTATTAGCGGCTTTTATCGTAGATTTAATTCAGGGTATGTTTATCATTATTCTCTCGTTTATGATGCTGCCATTCGCCTGGGCCAAAATCAACGCAACCTACGGCGGCAGCGGCGTAATAAACGCATTGAGCATAATTCATCACAAACTGCCGGACGCCTTTTTTCAGGTTTTCGGCGCACCTCAAACACCGGACTTCACATGGTATTATATTATCACATTGTCTTTTATGGCAGCCATTACAGTTGTGGTTCAGCCTACCGGCGCCGTATTGTCAGGCTCTGCGAAAGACGAGTTTTCCAACCGCAGCGGCGTAGTCATCGGCAACTTTATCAAACGGTTCTGTACTGTTTTATGGGCACTGCTCGGTCTGGCGGCGATTGTGCTTTACAGCGGCAAGGTCGTACATTCAGATTTGATTTGGGGACACGCCGCACTCGACCTGCTCGGCTCTCTGCACATCGGCCTTATCGGCCTGATGATTGCCTGCCTGCTGGCGGCACTGCTTTCTACAGTTGACTGTCATATGCTTACGTCATCAAGTCTGTTGATGCATAATTTTTATGCACTGCTTGTACCCAATCGCGACAATAAACATTATATCTGGGCCGGTCGAATTATCGGCGCTGCTGTTGTACTAACCAGCGCCTGGGTTTCGCTGCAATTCGACACCATTCTGCAGATTCTCAAATTCATCTGGGAAATTAATGTTATGCTGGCTCCGGCCTATTGGCTCGGTATCAAATGGCGAAGCGCCAATCGTTACGGGGCATGGTCATCTATCGGCATCGGCGCGCTGCTGTTTTTGATTATCCCGATTTTGGCGCCGACACTCCTGCCGCAAATGCGATACAGTAAAAATCTTTTGCGAACTACCGATCCCGCTCCCTGCGTAAAAATTGAACGTGCTTCTGAATACGATGTTCAGAAAAGACAGCAGCAAATAACACTGTGGGAGAAACTGGACCAGGCCAAAGGTCCGCGGCCTGCTGAGATTGTCCTTGGGCAGGAATTTGAACAAACTTATACCTTTCCAAAACGAAGTATATTCTGGACACAGGGCATTAAAGCAGATGCCGATGGAAAATTGTCGGGCAGAGGTATGTTCAGCACCGAGCTGTGGATTATCGAAAAATTCGGCGTTAACCTGCAAAACAAGCCCTACGCTCTTAACGAAACACTGCGTATTCTTTTCCGAACGCTGCTGCCTTTCGTCATTATGATAGTTGTATCACTAACAACCAAATCAGACCCGGAAGATGTATTAAACAGGTTCTACGCCAAAATGAGAACCAAGGTAATTATAGATCATGAAATTGACGCTCGCGAGGTCGCGATTTCACTGCAGAACCCCCACCGATACGACCATTTGCTCGTCTTCCCAAACAGCCGGTTTGAGATTTACAAATGGACACGGCAGGACTTTGTCGGATTTGTTTTGTCTGTGTCAGGCGTCGGTCTGGTTCTTCTTTTCATCTGGGCAATGGTTTCACTTGGAGCTTAATTTAAATTTTAAAGCTATGATATATTTTTGATTAAAGGAGTACACTTATGAACTGCAGAAAAATTTTAGGATTTGTTCTGACAATTTGTATTTTCCTGGCCGGATGCAATGAAAGCACATTGAAGAAAACTCAGACGGCTAAAACCGACCACAAAATACGCATTGTCCTGGTCGGCGATTCGACAGTTACGGACAAAGCGGGCTGGGGACTCGGTTTTAAGCAATACCTGACCAACCGTGCAG
>JBAVNP010000155.1:0-4180 GCA_049691175.1 Sedimentisphaerales bacterium | reverse complement strand
GCTTAATACAGAACCCGGCTTATAGACCCGCCAGACAAAAGAAATGAAAAATGCAGAGTTTTTCAGGCATAGCCTGATTTTTACCTGGCAGGCGTTTTCTGCAAAATGATTTTAAGCTGCTCGGCGCTTATAACGCGATAATGGGGATGATACTTTGTGATAAATTCCTCGCTGTGATGAACGACATATTCGTTTTTTGCGAGCAAACCTTCAATAAAAGCCTTGTCCTGCTGAAAATTCGGCATATCAGGTTTTTGTTTTTCGATTTCAGCGAGGATTTTCGGCCAGCGTTTTTTCCATTTTTCAATGTCGGCTTTGCCAACTGGTTTTGCACTTTTGACAAAAGCGGCGGTAAAGTCATCGAGCGATATTTTGTTGTTTTTGATGAGCTTTAAATTCATACGGACAAATTTGCCGTCCGGCGGCAGGGGATAAAAATCGTAATCTTCAAACTCGTTTGCCTCTGCCAATTCCTGTTTTGTGTATCGGACGGCATCGTTTGCGTTGGTGATTAAGTGAGCGGGGCCGAAAAAGCCCTGAAAGAATGTTTTGTAAATATCGACAAGCCTCTGGCCGGGGTATCTGTCGAGCTGCCGTTTTACAATTTTCGACAGAGAAGAATTATCTGAACTATCTTCGCAGGAAAGTATCAAGAGCAAAGCCGGTAAAACAAAAAATATAATACGGTTATGTATCTTCATCCCGTTAGAGATTGGCCGCTTGCAGCGACTGTCAGATATTGAAGATGTCTTGTCTCTAACGGGATTCATTTAGCCGAACTTAACGCGGCAGATATGATTCGTCAAGGAATTATCATCTTCCGGGCGGTGGTCCGCCAGAGCCACCAGGTCCTCTGGGCCCGCCTCTGCCGCCGGGGCCGGGCATTGTTATCCCGCGCTGCTGCATTCTTTTGCGCATAGCCGCCCTAAATTGCTCGCGCTGTGCCTGCTGAAGCGGCATGCCTCTTTCAGACCTTGCCCGCATACTGGAAGCGGTTCGAGTTCTGCCGCCGGCCTGACCCTGCCTGCGAGAAGGACGGTTCGGGTCGTTTGGGTCGTTGGCGTCACGAAAACGTCTCGGCCCATTGGCATCCGGTGGTCTGAAGTTGGCTCGCTGATTCTGCATTCTGTCAATTATCTGGTCAAGATACGCGGTTTTTTGTTTCTCGTCTGGTAGCGAGAAATATGTTTCCATCTGATATTCCATAACCTGCTGGCCGCCTTGCCGCATATACTCAAACTGCTTGCGAGGCGCTAATTTCTTGAACTCAGCGCTGTCCATATAAGCCATAATTTCCTGCGGCTTTTGCTTGTCCGGATTAGGAAGATTGGCGTCCCGCCATTCTCTTCTTCGTCTGCCGAACGCATCTGTGCGATCCTGAGAACTTCCTTTGAGCATATAATACAGTCCGCCGGAGGCTGAAAGACAAAAGACAACCGCGATAACGGCGATAATCATTATTTTTTTTCGATTTGACGGCGGCTGTTTAAGTGTACCGGAATACATTATTTGTCCCTTTCTCTGTCAGCTACTAATGTGTCGGCATAAAGATACATAAAAGCATTTGCCGGCCATGAGCCGTCTGTATTTTGTCTGCCGTGAAAGCCGTAATAATCACTTATCATCCATACCTCAGGTGTACCGAATCGCTTAGCCATCCACGTCTTATCAATGGTCTGACCGGCCAATGACTTATTATATTTATAACTTGAGCCTTCGGATGCGAAATAAGATGTGTTTTTTTCAGGCCATCTGTCGGCAGGACATTTAAGGGCTTGGGGGCCGCTGAGATATTTCTTGAGTACGGTATAGATGGGAGCGTCCACACTTGGAACGGAATTCGGCATATTGGCGATTGCAGGCATAATATTCTTGTTGTCGTCGAGATACATTCTAAAGGCGATAGCGCAGCCGTGAAGGTTTTGCTTGCAGAGGGTTCTGTAGGCAATCCTGCGGGTGGCACCCAATGCCGGCAAAAGTATGCCGGTCAGCATAGCGATTATTGCCATCACTACCAAAAGCTCAACCAGCGTAAATCCCGTTAGAGACGAGATATTTGAAATATCTGACAGTCGCCCCTGCCGACCTGTCTCTAACGGGATAAATCCTGTTTTTCTATCTCTCATATCCTTTAACCTTTACGGAGTATCAAATTTATATTTTACCGTATATTCAGTGGTTAGTTTTAAGCCAAAGTAACGAAAAATCCATGTTTTTCCATATTAGAGACGCTTAAAGAGGCTGAAATATTGCAGAAGAGTGAATTTTTTAAGCAAATTGCCTATTTTAAACTTCCAGTCTTCGTCCCTAAGGGACTACGACTCGGCAAGCTTATTTCTGCGGCGGGTTGATTTTCCGCCAAAACGGCAAGGATTTTTGAGGCGGTTTGGGATTATACTTTAGACAGTTTCTCTATCTTATTCCTGATACCAAGTGGCATAGACTATTACATCATTTGCGTCTGTATATACATCTATGGCTCGGCAGGTTGGGGTAACGGCGTAAAAAAAGTACAATTTTTTGTCTTTGCAAAACTGTTTGTTTTTGACCTGCCCCCACTCTATTATCTCATCAAGTTGGTTTAAATCCCGCATTGGCGAACCTAATTTTTCTTTTATATCGGCCAAGTTTGTTCCTGGTGTTGCCAAGGCTAATTTATCAAGAAGTCTTTTACTGGCACTGCCTTCCAAATAAAACCAAAAACCAAGAACGGCCAATAAGAACATACTTATTGTTAGTCCGATTACCAAGCCAATCAATACTGATTCCTTTTTTGCCATATCCTCACCTTTCTTGGATAATTTCTGGAATTAAAGATAAAACAGGAAACAAAAACAAGCAACTGAAAAATCGTTTCCAAAAAAGGCTCATATTAACTTGTCAATGGACTGTCAGGTTATTCCTGTGGCAGAGTATTTTCCGCCAAAACGGCAAGGATTTTAGAGACAGTTTAATAAGGTACATTGAACCATCTTGCCAAGCGACGTCCTGCGGCATCTAACTTGCTTTCTTTTTCCTGCCTGTTTAGGTTAGGATAGAAATCAGATGCCTCAAGAACACGTTGCCACCCAGCCTGGTGGACAGCAGAAAACTTATTGGCGACTATTGACTGTGCATGTTGGATTATATCCGAATCACTGTGCCGTGAGAGAAATTTTTGACCTTCAAGATAATCATTTCTGTTTGTCTGCATTATTATATATATGTCCCATGCATGTGTTTGTGCACGAATTGCATTTTGTCTTTGACCCTCATCGCGGTCATCAAAAGCAAATAACTTAAGGATTAGCAGATTTGAAGGTGAAGGCACCTGAACATTGAGGTTACAAGCTCTTTCGTCGTCTGGTAAAATATCTGACAGAGAAATAGTTCTTAAATCTTCCTCAATAAAACAGGCTTCCTTGGTGAGGCGGCCGTGGAGCTTTGAGCTGACGATTTTAACCCTGTCACCCTGAGTTTTAAGCTCATTTATAGGTGGCGCCAGAATATCTAATTGTTGGTTAGCACCTTTCCTGAAGCGAAAATATTTGGCTTCATCACAAACAATATAATTTAGCTCACAGTTAATTATTTCAGCAATAGCGTTACGATGAGATTGTTCAAGAATCTGTGTTTTCGTCAGTATCAAATCAGTGTCATTTGTCGCACGGACTACTTCTTCTGTATTTTTGTGAAAGGACAAATATATACCAAGTCCGCCGCAGATAACAGGTGTCAGCCCGATTTTGGCAAAAGATTGAGATAATTCAACTAAGTGCTGGAATATTTCTCTATCCATCAATATTAGTTCGTTTCAAAATACGTTGTTTAATTTGCTTTGCAATCTCCGGCCCTCTTGGGGTTGCTGTCATCATTTCAAGATAAAGCTCTATATCATCTACAATCGCATTATTCACTTGATTCATCTGCCTTGAAGCATTAAACCAGACATCAGGTTCGTTGGTCTCGATAATGGTAAGATTGCTAAACGTAGTATCTTCTGGTACCCCTGCTTTCTTGACTCGTTCTATGTCTTTTACAAATATAGTTATCTCATTTGTAACAGCCAAACCTTTGAGTTTTGCGGCATAGAAACCACAAGCCGCATAATCTATCCGCAGATTAGAGAAAGCAAAAAAGAGATCTCTGGTGTTATCTGCCGCAAATTTATATGTTTTTCTCATTTTTCGTTCTGTAGAGC
>JBAVNP010000154.1:0-9141 GCA_049691175.1 Sedimentisphaerales bacterium | reverse complement strand
GCTTTCGTTAATCGGCTGATTGTCCGCAGCCGATACCAACGGCGTTTGCGGAGTTAACGCAGTGTCGACCGAAACAGCAGATTCGCTTTTTGCCAGGGCCGAATTTTCCTTATCACATCCAATTCGGTTAAGGTATGCTTCATTGAGTAACTCGGGATGGAATACCGCAAGACTTTTTTGGCCGCTCATTGAACCACGGCTGAGCCAGGAGGCGAAACTTGTAACAAAACCGTCGGCATTCAAAATCAAAGTTTTATTGGGTCTTGTCGAACGGCTGAGAACGGCACCAGAGGCACTGAAGCGTTCATAGGGTAGTTTTGTATCTATAGGCATCATAGCGACTGCTGTTAAAACGACCCCTGCGATGGCAAAACCTGCAACTGCCGCTATCAGACATTTGGCGATTCTGTCCGGCAGGTCGCCGAAGTATATATCTGCCGACAATAGTTTGCTGCTAATGGCGTTTAATATTGCCAAAGTAAGTGCGAAAATCAGTATTAAAGAGGCCGCGAATGCCCATTCTACCATAATTTTGTAACCTATTATCATCTGTCCCAGAGTTTCAAAGTATGCGAAGGCGGCTGTTAAGGCGATAAATGTGTTTATCAGAAGCAGAAATGATTTGATAGCCGAGCCTTTAAGATAAATAAAGCCGACGGTTATGAGCATAATCAGGATTACAGCTAATTCACCCAGCATTTTTTCTCCGTTTCATTCTGCCTTTTCAGTTTTTTCGGTTTTCTTTTTTTCTGCATCCTGTGGTCCTGACAAAGCGCGGATAACTTCATTTATTGAAGTTGTGCCCGCCGCCACCTTCCGGATGGCCTGCTCCTGCAGATACAGCATTCTCGCATGCCTGAAGACATTGACGATATCGGTTCTGCTTTTGATCTGTTTCAGCAGTTTTTTGATTTCATTCGTCAGGATGATAATCTCGAATATCGCTTCTCTGCCAAAAAAGCCTGTTCCCTGGCAGTGTTCGCATACAATCGCTTTGCCGCGTTTGGTTTGTGCCTCGCCGGGGCGGTAAAATTGTTTTATTTTATCGGCCGGAATATTGAATTTTCTCAGCATTTCTCTGTTAGGTTCGTAAGGTTGTCTGCATTTCTCGCATAGCTTTCTTATGAGCCGCTGATTGCTTATTCCCACAAGGTAATCGATAGCCGAATTCTTGTCGCCTACAAAGCTTATCCACTTGCCCATCGCCTCGTTGACACTCGCCGCTTCCATAGTTACATAAGTCATTTTATTGTCTTTTGCGGCCGAGCAGGCCAGTTTGGCAATATCCTTATCTTCCTCGCAGTGTTCAACGCCGACGATATCAGGAACAGCCCGCAGTATTGACTGAAATCTCCTGGCGTAAGATGCTGTTCCCGTGTCGCTTAATGAATAAATGGTCTGGGTGATATTTGGTATCTCTCCCATAGGTTGTTTTTCAAGGGTGTTTATATTATTCATAAATGGGTCATGATTGCGAATGAGCGCATAGAAAGTTGAGGTTATTCCGTTTTTTTTCGGCCCGGATATGATAAAGACGCCTTTGTTAGGAATGTCGCGGAGACTCAAAAACTGTTCAAGCTGCTCTGGTATGAGTCCCAGCTCATTCAGCGTAAGAATATTGTGTGACGAGAACAATCTGAGTCTTACCTGTTCGCCGGCTGTTGTGCCTGCCGTAGTAACTTCCCACTCAAAGGGCTTGGAATCCTTTTGAACAATGAATCTGCCGGTCTGGGGTTTGCGTTTTTCTTCCACGTCGAGGTCTGCGAGATGTTTAAGGTATCTTATAAAGTATTCGACTTCTTCCCTTCCTTTCGGCTGTTGTTTTTCAAGCACGCCGTCGATAACGAAATGTATCTGATACTGCTGAGCCGCGGGAGTCAGAGCAATATCTCTTGCTCGTCTCCAGATGGCGTCATTGAGAAACTCCTGCGCGGTTTTAAAGCCGTAGAATTCCGGTGTCTTCGGCTCAGGCGGCGGGACCTTATTTTTATTTGCCGTTATGAAGATGAGCCCTTTATTGACTTTTTCGACCTGTTTCTGCTGATTGGTGAATAGTCCTTTTATGTGCTCTGCTGTCAGAACTTTTTGAAATTGGTCCACAAGACTATTGCGGTGCATAACATATATTACAGCTGTAGTGCCGACTGCTATTATATACATCGGCAGGCCAATGATGAAAAGCGGTATCAGCAGCCAGATGAGCGAACCTATAGCGCCTGTCAGAAAAACGATTAAAGTCCATTTGAACGAGTTGGTGCGGACCTTTTTGGCGTCTGCATTGACCCATTTCAGCAGGGGAAGCCACATAAAAAGACCGATCGCAAAAATGACGAGTTTGACAACCGAAATATACCCCCCCATCTGTATTGTTGCTGTAATTATTGGCATCAACTGCTCCGGTCTTTTTCCTTACTGCCTTTAACCTCTCGTCATTATTCCTTTGAGAGCCATTTTCAATTCTTCAACGCTTGGGGCATACTGCAGGGCAATCTTCAGGTCTATCAATTCACTTTCGACCTGCGACTTGAGACTTTCGGTAAAATTCTGCATTCCTTCACTTAAACTGGTCCTTATAATTCCATTAATATCATTTTCCCGCGTTTCTGCTATGAGGTTCTTGATGATTGGATTGGCGATAAGTATCTCGACGGCGGGCACTCTTGGTATATCTTTTTTTGCTCCCGGCACGAGAAACTGGCTTATAATGGCGCAGAGGTTATTGGAAAATGTCTGTCTGGCAAGTGATCTTTCGTCCTGTGGGAATAAGTCGATGATTCGCTGTATGGTTTGTACCGCATTTGTGGAGAGCAAAGTGCCGAAGACTAATTCACCTGTTTCCGCAGCTCTTATTGCCGCGGCGAGAGTATCCTTATCCCTGATTTCACCAATTAGAACCACATCCGGGTCCTGTCTTGTTAATGAACCTAAGGCGTCCGCGTAATCCTTGACGTCAATGCCTATCTCTCTTTGCGAGACAATCGCTTTTTTGTCGATGAAAGTAAACTCAAGCGGGTCTTCTATGGTGATTATATGGCACGAACGGGTTTGATTGATATAATCTATCATCGCAGCTATTGTAGTGCTTTTACCGCAGCGTGACGGGCCTGTTACGAGAACGAGACCTTCGTAAGACTTGTCGGCGATAGACTTGATTGCGGCCGGCAGGTGAAGCGTTTCAAGGGGAGGTATTTTTGATATTATTCTTCTTGCCGAAAGACTGATTTTGGACCTCTGTCTGAAGATATTGACCCTGAATCTCTCGGCCTGGCCGACTTCATAGGCGAAATCAAGTGAGCCGTTTTCAAGAAAGAACTGTTTTTGCTGCTCGCTTAAAATCTCGAAGACGAGTTTTTGAATTGTTTCTCCGGTGAGAGCCTCGGTGGTTGTATCTTTTATGTCGTCGTTAACTCGCAGTTTTAGCGGGTGGCCGACCTTTAGGTGCAAATCACTTGCCTGCGATTTTATGGCGGCCTTAAAGTATCTGTTAATCTCCGGTTCTACCTCCAGATGAACACGGGTGTCAATTGGCTGTTTTTTGTCGGCCATTTGCTGCTCCATTTCATAACCGCTTGTGGATAAAGTGGTTATAATGGTTAATATTTGCGGCTACGGCCTGCCGCCCAGGCTCAGGCTAATTGGAAAACAGCTATTCTACGATAAAATATGAGGTCTTGTCAATAGACGTTTTCATATCTCTGCCTCTTTAGGTTTTATTTACGCTAACTTATTGCTGCTATAGTATTTGACGGTTCTTTTAAGTTCCTCTATAATTGCTATTTTATCTTTTAAATAATTTTTAACGGATTTAAGGATTATGGACATACAGGCGGTAAAAGGCACAAGGGATTTTTATCCTGAGGATATGGCTAAACGTAACTTTATAGCCGACCTCTGGAAGCAGGTATCCCTGCGCAACGGATTTGCCGAATTCGACGGGCCAATCTTCGAATACCTCAAAATATATCAGCTTAAAAGCGGCGATGAAATCGCATCGCAGCTTTTTGCGTTCGAGGACCGCGGCGGCAGAATACTGGCAATCCGGCCGGAAATCACGCCGACTCTTGCCCGAATGGTTAATCAGAGAATCAATACACTGCCCAGACCACTCAAGTGGTTTTCTGTGCCTCGTTTGTGCCGGGCTGAAAGGCCGCAGAAGGGCAGGCTAAGAGAATTTTTTCAGTGGAATATCGACATAATCGGCGTTGACGATTGTCTTGCCGATGCGGAAGTGATTTTCTGCAGCGTTGATTTCCTTATGCAAACAGGCCTTACAAGCGGCGATGTTATTGTCAGGATTTCAAGCAGAAAACTTATAGCTGCGATGCTCGAATATTTCGGTATAGAAAAACAGTCGCTCGAAAAAATTTACGGCATTCTCGATAAAAAGAGCAAAATTCCGCAGGAAACCTTTGAAAAAATGCTCGAAGAGGTGATAACCGAACAGGCGAAAAGGCAGAAAGTGCTTGAACTTATGTCTGCTAATTCTTTGGAGCAGCTTGAAGGTTTTGCGGGCAGCGATAAAAACGCAAAAGAAGCAATCGATGAATTAAAGAAGCTTTTTGAGTATCTTAATCTGATGGGTATTACTGAATTTTGCCGATTCGATATAGGTATTGTTAGGGGACTGGCTTATTATACCGGTATTGTTTTTGAGATTTATGACAAATCCGAACAACTGCGGGCAATCTGCGGCGGGGGCAGGTATGATAATCTGCTTTCTGATTTTGGCGGACCGAAAATTTCCGCTACCGGTATGGGAATGGGCGATTGTGTCCTTGGTATTGTCCTTGAAGAAAAAGGTCTTTTCAAAAATCTGTCACAAAAAAGCGGCATTGAATATTTTGTTGCCTTTGCCGATGACGCTTTGCAGGACGAGTCAATAAAACTGGTCGCAAGACTTCGGCGGGCGGGACTCAAGGCTGATTTCAGCTACAAAGGCGGCTCGCTGGGTAAGCAATTAAAACAGGCTTCAATACAATCTGCCGGCAGGTGTATTATCATCGGTCAGGAATTTACGCAGAAAGGCGAACTTATAATAAAGGATATGAAAACCGGCAATCAAGAGACAATCGCAGCGAATGAATTTTTCAGCCGGCTTTAGGTATGGATTTGGCCGGTAACCATTATGAAAAGGCCTTTGAAAGCTGGCTGAAAGATAACGGGGTTCAGTATCTTTTTGTTGACCAGCAGAAAAGAGCGGCATTTTCAAAAAGCAAAATCAAAAGTTTTGACTTCCTTTTTTATACGCAGGGCGGGGCGTATCTTGCGGAAATAAAGGGACGAAAATTCGAGGGCAAGACCTTTGCTGCTTTTGGAAGCCTGCCGAACTGGGTAACGGTTGATGATGTCAGGGGACTTGAGAACTGGGGTGAAATTTTCGGTGAAAAATATCGAGGCTTATTTATTTTCGTGTATAATCTTGAAAATATAGATGTCGATGCCGACGGCAGAGAAATTTACGAATATCTCGACGGCAGATATGTTTTTATAGGTATTTTGCTTGATGAATATAAAAAAGGGGCAACTGTCCGCAGCAAAAAATGGAAGACCGTCCATTTGTCCGCTGAATATTTTAAAAGCCGCTCCATCCGGCTTGATGAGCTGATTTGCAGGAAGGTTCAATTGTGAACGAAAGAATTGCTCAAACCGCAGAAAAGATATTGAACGGCTCTTTTGCCGACAGGGCTGAAGTTGAATATCTGTTTTCGTCCGATGATAGTCTTTGGGATTTATTATATTGGGCCAACCAGATACGCCGGAAATTCTTTGGCAACAAGATTAAAATTTGTTCGATAGTTCCCGGCAGGCTCGGCGGATGCAATCAGGATTGTAAATTCTGTGCGCAATCCGCAAGATATGAAAGTTCCTTTAAGGAAACCAAAACTTTAACGGATGAGGAAATTATTAATGCCGCAAAACAGGCTAAACAAAAAGGCGTTTCAAATTTCGGCATAGTTTACAGCGGAAAGACCATTTCCGAGAAAGAACTGGTGAGATTAGAGAAATTAATCCCTAAAATCAAAAATGAAGTTGGCATAAATGTTTGCGGCGGATTCGGAATAATTGATTACGAGCAGGCAGTTCGTCTGAAAAAGGCGGGCCTGTCGAGATATAATCACAATCTTGAGACTTCGCGGAATCATTTTAAGAATATTGTTACAACGCACGATTATGACTGTCGGATAGAAACGGTAAAAGCCGCCAAAAAGGCGGGGTTAGGCTTATGCACAGGCGGGATTTTCGGCATCGGTGAAACAGACGCCGACAGAGTCAATATGGCATTGCAGATAAGAGAACTTAACGCGGATATGGTGCCGATGAATTTTCTCCATCCTATTGCCGGTACACCGCTGGCGGATACGCCTACAATGCAGCCGAGCCAGATTCTGCGGCTAATTGCTTTGTACAGATTTATATTGCCGAAGACGGGTATAAAGATTGCCGGCGGCAGAGTCTTAAATTTGCGTGATATGCAAAGCTGGATATTTTACGCAGGCGCCACTTCGATACTCAGCGGCAATTATCTTACTACGGCAGGCAGAGCGGTTGAAGAAGATGTTCGAATGATAAAAGACTTGGGTCTTGAGCCAAATTTGGTATGAGAATAATCTCCGGAATAAAAAGAGGTATGACGATTTTACCGCCGAAGGGCGATGCAACCCGGCCGATTACAGACCGTGTCAAGGAATCTATATTTGACGTGTTGTATAAATATAATCTTATAGAAGGCCGGCTTGTTGCGGATTTGTTTTGCGGTACAGGCTCATTCGGCCTTGAGGCCATCAGCAGAGGAGCAAAAGGGGCTGTTTTTATCGATATCGACAAAAGAGCGATTGAAATTCTCAAAAAGAATATCGACAAAGCCGGTTTTGTGGCGCAGGGGCGCGTTGTTTGTGCAAACGCGTTCAAAATTGGGGCGCCGAAAAACTCAAGCGGAGAAAAATGTTCTCTTGTTTTTGTTGACCCGCCTTATGAAATGAGCAGGGAAACAAGCCAAAACTCCCGATTAGCAGGTTTATTGGTGCTTTTGGCTGAGCAGATAACAGAAGATGGTTTAGTCGTAGTAAGGACTGAAAAAAAGGTAAATCTTCTCGACAACTATGGTGATTTGAAGATAATTGATAAAAGAGTCTGGAGTTCAATGTCGGTAGCTTTTTTGGCGTTAAAAAAAGATGACAAACAAACAAGCGGCAATACAGATAATTCGCACCCTGCGTAAAGCGGGATTTGAGGCGATGCTTGCGGGCGGGTGCGTCCGCGATATGCTCCTCGGCAAAAAGCCGAAGGATTATGATGTTGTTACCAGTGCGAAACCTGCCGAAGTTTGCAGGTTTTTCCGCCGGACTATCAAGGTCGGCGCAAAATTCGGCGTAATTATTGTCCTTATGGATAACCAGCAGGTTGAAGTCGCGACATTCAGGGCTGAGACGGGATATACTGACGGCAGACGGCCGGATAAGGTTAGTTTCACTTCTGCCAAAGAGGATTCGCTTCGCAGAGATTTTACAATCAATGGTATGTTTTACGACCCGCTGAAAGAAGAGGTAATTGATTATGTCGGCGGACAAAAGGATTTAAAAAACAAGATTATATGCACCATCGGCAGGGCTGAAGAAAGGTTCAGCGAGGATTACCTGAGAATGTTGAGGGCGGTTCGTTTTGCCGCTCAGCTTGATTTTAAAGTTGAGAAAAATACTTTAAATGCGGTAGAGAGATATTCTGAGCGGATAACAAAAATCAGCGGTGAGAGAGTAGCGATGGAGCTTGAATCGCTCTTTGCAGCGGCGGGGCGGAAAAAAGGTGTAAAATTGCTTATTGAAACCGGCCTTGCGAAACAAATTTTCCCGGTTTTCAAAGATAAATCAATCGCTGAATATGCTGTCAAAATTTTTGATTATTTGCCTGAAAAGATGACTTTTGAACTTGCTGTCGCCGCTCTTTTCACAGCCTGTCAAACCGCTGATGCGATGAAAAATCTGGGAATTCTCAAACTTAGTAGAAATCAACTGAAGCACATAAAGTTCCTGCTCGAAAAGAGAGATTTTCTACTGAGTGATTTATCTCTTGCTCAATTAAAGCTGATTATTTCAGAGCCGTATTTTGAGGATTTATATTCGCTGCAAAAGGCAATTCAAAGGGTAAAAGGCAAAAGTATCTCGGCACTTTTATCGGTTCGCAGGAGTGCAAAGGCTCTTATAGGTAAGGAATTAAGGCCAAAACCTTTGCTTAATGGTCATGAGCTTATCGGACTTGGGGCACAGCCTGGGCCACAGGTTGGGCTTGTTGGGAAGGAACTTTATATTGAGCAACTTTCCGAGAGGTTTGGCACAAGGCAGGAAGCGGAAATCTGGGTCAGGAATTGGCTGAAAAAACATAAAGGCTGACCTTGTAAAAAAAGTTTTTTTATGTTATTATAGTTTTACCATACGGGGCCATAGCTCAGTTGGGAGAGCGCTTGCATGGCATGCAAGAGGTCGCAGGTTCGAATCCTGTTGGCTCCATTTTTTATTTTTTGTGTGCTGGCGTATTGGGCATATCTTAATTGGTCCTGACGTTATTTTATAATCCAGCCGGTAGAGATAGATTATAAATCGGAATTATAACTGTGACAGTCGGCACATTTAATCAGTTTATTTTTGTAAAGCAGGCCATATTTTTCAGTTGAAGCAGTTCCTTAAAGCGTTTGCTTTTTACAATATAGTCATTCATTGCCCGTCGCACCGCTATCCTTGGACCGAAAGGTTTTGTGTCGTGCATTACAACAATACCGCCGATATTAAGCCGGGGTTCCCACAGTTTCAGGTCGAGCATTACATCGTCGTAGAGGTGTGAGCCGTCGATAAAAAGCAGTTTTATCGGCTGGTTCCAGCTTTTGGCGGCGTCCTTAGACGTTTGTTTAACTGGTTCTACGTATTGAGTTACACCGCAGCTTTTTAAGTTATTCAAGAAGGCATCAAAACTGGAATCTTCCTTATAGGTTGGCACGACGCCCGGAACGCGCGTATTAATATGCGGATCAACAGCGGCGATTTTTTCATTTGAACCTGCGATTTGCAGAGCTTTAGCCATCCAGCAGGTCGATTTTCCTTTGAATGAGCCGATTTCCACTATCCTTCCGGCAGTTTTTGTGCTGGTATAGGC
>JBAVNP010000153.1:0-5562 GCA_049691175.1 Sedimentisphaerales bacterium | reverse complement strand
GGCCCGGCAATGCCGGTGAAGAAGCCGATACCGGCCATGGCGGGCAACACCGCCCATGCCGGAATGATCACCCGGGCAAGCACCAGCGCAAATACCACCGCCACTGCAAGCGAGACCGCGATGATGCGATCCTGCTGGTGGTGCTTGGCGACGAATCCGCCGACCAGAATGCCAACAGCGGCTGCCAGCAGAAACACGGAAATCGCGCTGGCCGAGGTACCCAGGGACAAGCCGTAAAGTCGCTGCAATATCGGCGTGCCGAAATTCTGCAAGGTGCCGAATGCCGCAGAGGTCATGAAGAAGAAGCCAAAACACAGCCAGACCGCGCCGACACCCAGAAAAGAGAACGTGCCATGCACCGGCGCACCCGCAGTGGCGGCAGTGGGCGTTATTTCGAGCTGGTGGCGAAACAGCCAGAGTGCCAGCAGCGCAGGGAGCGCCATCAACCCGGCAGCGACCGCCGCCATCTGCCACCCCGCCAGTGTCGCAATGCCGGTCAGGAAGACAGGCGCCAGCGCCCATCCGATATTGCCCGAGATGCCGTGGATCGAGAACGCATGACCCAGGTGGGCTTCCGCGACCTTGTGATTCAGCACGGTGTAATCGGCCGGATGCAACACGCTATTGCCCAGCCCCGCCAACGCGGCAACCGCAAGCAGATCGGCCAGTGTATGCGCAAGCAACCCCAGCCACAGTCCGGCGATCAGGAAACAGCTCATGCCGAACAACAGCACCCGCAGCGGCCCGAATCGATCCACGGCAAATCCCGCCAGCGCCTGTCCGATACCGGAGACCACAAAAAAGACCGTCACAGTCAGACCGACCCCCGAGAAATCGAGACCGAAAGCCGGCATCAGCCACGGAAACAGCGGCGGAAACAACAGATGGAAAAAATGCGATGTTCCATGCGTCAGGCCGATCACCGCAATGACAGATGCATCGCGTTGAACCGGCGGATCGATTGTTGCGCTGACACTATTCATGGATGCATGACCAAAAACTCAAAGCCAAAGAAAAAGCCAAATAAAAAACAGTGATCGCAAGAGGCATCCGTGTCATTGCACGATCGCCCCGGGTGAAACGCCGAGCGCTATGCTGAAGTTGCCAGGTTTCTTGCCCGGACCAGGTTTCTTGCCAAGACCAAGTTTTTTGCCAAGATAGGATACCGCAAACCGAAAACCGTGGTTAGATGTTGCCAGGGAAACGCCGAACACGTCGCATCTCGCAGCAGGAGAGGATTTGTGTTAACCCTTTAATCTTCTCACACACCACGACCCACTCCCGGCGGGATAGTGTTTATCTATGTATCGCTAATCCAACCCGTGACTGAAGAGATTTCCATCATTCACGACGCGACTATCGTTATTGCCGCGAAAGCTGAAGACCAGGAGAGACCTTGGGGACGGAGCCTGATTGATGTTCGGTCGGTACACTTTTTCATTCAGGCTTTATGCCTTGCTGCGCTCAGGTTGTTTCCGTATGATTCCCTTGCGCGATCAACGGATATTTAAAACACATACTGCGGGAGGGTGGCGGCAAAACCGCCGGGTACACACCGGCGTCCCCCTGTGTCAATTCCGTCCAGCTTCTGGCTGGAAACGGATTGCCTGACTTTGTTATGCGGGGAAAAAGTTGGCGCGAGTTCCATCACCATCGGACCGTTCAATCGGCAAGTTTGCTATTTAAGAGGAATAACATGATTGCAAATTGTTCCGCTATTCCTTCTCCCAAACCTAGATGGGGAGACGCACATGCTTAGTTGGGAGAAGTTGCTTAATCAGACAAGAAGAAAAGAACTGCATGGCTCCAAGGAAGTTCTGGGAACAGGCGTTGGAAGAACGGAATTTGAGCGTGATTATGACCGCATCTTATTTGCCACTCCGACACGTAGGCTAGCGAATAAGACACAAGTGTTCCCACTGGAAGAAAATGTTTGCGTAAGAACAAGGCTTACTCATTCTTACGAAGTTAGTAATTTGGCCAGAAGTATCGGTGTGCGATTGGCGTTTGATCATGCGGAACAAGTATTTGGCCCTAATCATGAAAAACTTAAAGTCAAGAGAAACGCACCCTCTTTATTGGCAGCCGCAGGGTTGGCGCATGACTTGGGAAATCCTCCGTTTGGTCATCAAGGCGAAATTGCAATACAACAATGGTTTAAAGAAAACGAACATGAAGAAAATATTAATTTTGACTTCCTTGAGTTTGATGGGAACGCACAAACTATTCGGCTTTTGACACGTCTGCAGGTCTTAAATGATCAGTATGGGTTGAATTTGACAGTTGGAACTCTCGCTGCACTTATCAAGTACCCAAGCGTATATGGGTCAGATAGTAAATATGGGTTTGAGAAGTATGGTGTTTTTAAGAGTGAAGAGCCAATAGCGTTGGAGGTATGGAAAAATACGGGGCTTAGTGCGGGCATCCGGCATCCTTTCGCATATATAACGGAGGCTTGTGATGATATAGCCTATTCAATTATCGATGCCGAAGACATAGTAAAAAAGGGATATGCTTCATTTTATGATCTTATGGATTTTCTAAAGTTTTTTGACGGTCGAGACAATGTCATAAAAGAGGTTATTAAAGCATCAAAAAAGGAAAACACTAAATTCAAGAGGGATCAGCTTCGTTCCCGAGTTAGCTTCCGAGAATTAAATGATCTATCGATGACGATGTTCAGAGTAATTGCAATTTCAGTAATGATTACGGAGGCAACAAACGTATTTGTGAATTGCATTAGCAATATTATGAATGGTTCAATAACACCAGGTTTTAAGTTAATTGAGAAATCTAAATGTGCCCAGTTATGTAAGGCGGTTAAAGATTTTGATAAGCGCTACGGCTTTCAGCATAAGGATGTGCTACGACTCGAGCTTCAAGGCAATAATTACATAAAGGAAATGATGACCATGCTCTGGCAGGCCATCTCGAAAGATGGTAACTCTAATAACCCATTAGATCGCTTTATTCTTGGCGATATTTCAGAAAACTATCGAAGAGTTTATAACAAGACAAAAAAGTCATCGTACGAAAAACGGCAATTATTATGCGATACGATATCCGGCATGACAGAGTCATACTTGATAAAGAAACTTGACGAATATAAGTCCCTTAAGAATGAGACAGCATAAATTACTACCTATAAAATCTTTCGAGAATCTGAGAGACAGAGTAGATCGGTTGTTTAAAACGGGGACTAATCACCCTCACAAGCGAGCTCAAAAGTCCCTGGAATTGTTGCCGCACGCACTGAACACTGAAATTGAAATTGATTATCCAGGTGAAAGCATAAAAGAGTTCCTGGACTTTATGACAGACGCTTTGCCAGACGGCGAAGTATATTTGTTCGGTGGCGTGCTTCGAGATTTAGCCCTTATAGGTGAAAGAGCCTTTAATTCTGATATTGATATAGTGGTGGAAGGCAATTGGGACAACTGCGTTAACTATATTGAGTCGTTAGGGGCACGCAAAAACAAGTTTGGTGGCTACAGGTTTCATGTTGCCGAATGGCCAATAGACATATGGAATGCCAGGGAAACCTGGGCCATAAAACAAGGCTTGGTGGAATACAAAGGTATCGTATCCCTGACTGAAACTACTGTGCTGAACTGGGATGCAATTTTAATGAATTGGAGAAGCCATACCTTCATATGCCGCAAAAATTACCTTGAGTCGATACAGTCAGGATTATTGGATATTGTATTAGAGAAAAATCCAGACCCCCTTGGGATGGCTGTGCGAGTTTTTAGGCACTTTTGTTTGAAGGATGCCAAGAAGATCACACCATCAGCAATCAGATATTTGGCTAATTGCACAAAACTCTATAGTTTTGATGAAATCAGGAGCCGGGAAATTCGTAGTTATAGCAATACCGTGATTAAACCGTCTAGATATAAGTTCTTTCAGCATTTCAATTTTAATGAGGATTTAGACCTTGCTAGTAATTATAGTATTGCAATCGACGCTTTCAATAAAAAGCTAGGGCTGGAAAAGGCTTCGATAGTTTGAAGTGTGGGTACACAGGGATCGCATTTTCATTTTTGTGGCCATAATCATTCTAAATCGAAAAATTTGTTTGAATAATGAAACTAAGTTAGTGGTGATCAAATGATATCCAATGAAATTGAATATAAGTTATCGAGTTTGGCAAATATCCAGTTCAAGTTCACCAAAATAGAATCTGGAAATCATATGCAAAGAAAACTCAATGTACTTTGTGACGCTGTAGATATAAATCTTGGTGCTCAGGAAAATAAAGAAATTTATGATGATTACTACGATGATGTGAACGGAACGCTCAAGAATGCTGGTATCAGTTTCCGTTACCGGAAAAAAATAGGCAGTGGTAATGTAGTTACATTAAAGATTGTCAACTCTACAAAGTTGGAAAAGGGGGGGGCGCATAACCGGAAGGAGGATGAGTTTGATTGCTCTGATGTGGAGTTCGATGAACTTAAGAATAATGCACCTAAGCTCAGCGCCCGAATTTTAACTAATTTTAAATCTGACTTAACTATCGGAACGTTAATACATGTGCTTTCAATAAAGAATGAGCGCACCAGCTTCAAAATCAACACTGGTGTAGCAGAGTATGAGATTTGTTTTGATAAATACTATTACCGTAATCCGGTCGACAACTCCTATAGTGAGATTTTTGGAGAAGTCGAAATTGAATTGGAAGGTAAGGCACAACCGCCTTTTGACAAAAAATTGGATAAGTTGAAAATATTGCTTACTGATATTTTTGACTACACACCTAATCCATCAACCAAGCTCGGTCGAGGTTTAAAATGGAAAAAGAATCCAACGGAATCGACTAGTGTCTTTACGCTTGCTTTTGATATTGTTGGATTCTCAAAGGAGACTGCTGATGTGCAGAAGCGAAATATTATGAACTTGAATTATTTCGCTAGTTTGGCGGTTAAACAGAATCGCCCAGACGACGATGAAAAAGTAATATATTTGCCGACTGGTGATGGCATGTTGATGGTTTTCGAGGGTAGACCCGAGACTTTAATTCCTATAGTGAAGTTCATACATAATGAAGTAAGTCTGCTAGCTAAAAATTCACCAGATAAAAGTTTTTTGTTCCGCACTGGAATACATTGCGGCGAGGCATTCAAATATTCAGATGTGAATGGCAACTTAAATTTTGCTGGCGGTGGAATCAATATGGCAGTAAGGGTTATGGATAAATGTCACCCTTGGCAAATACTGGCCTCCGAAAACGCCTATCATGCAATAGGCGAGACTATAGCAGTCCAAAAACGTTTTTTTCATCTTCATGGCGAAGAAACAGTTAAGCATGGCGTTAAAATGATCCTTTATAATATTTTTGATGTTGGCGCTGGTTTTGGGATTGAATCTCCGCCAAGGTAGTAGGTTTTGGCAATTAGCATCTCAACTTTGACGTGCACATTTATTTAAAAGAATGAGGCTCTGAGCTAACCCCAGTTTCACGGACACTTTTAATAGTAGACAATACTACAGGAGGTGTCAGATGGGGAAAGAGATTCAGAAGGTCAACACAGAGCGCATACGTCAGCGCTACAGCAAGGA
>JBAVNP010000152.1:0-2071 GCA_049691175.1 Sedimentisphaerales bacterium | reverse complement strand
CGCTTTTGTGTTTTTTATAAGCGCTTTAATGGCAATAGGTTACATAAAAAGCGTGTTTTTGAGGCTGAAAATCGGCTTGACTAAGCCGGCCAAATCAGGCCTGATGAGTTCGCCACCAATTATAGTCCACGGCTAACCAATAGCCCCATACAGCCCCTAAACAGGCAAAGGCGACCATCTGAACGGGTAAAACAGCCGTAACAGGCTTTATAAAGAAATTCGCAGGCCAAGAAGCACTGAGATATGTCAATGGATTGCTTTTTTCGTAAATCGTTGCAGAATAAGAGATTAAAGCTGCAGAGGCAGCCGCAGGCCAAAAAGCCCTGCTGCCGAGCAAAACTTTGGCTAAAAAGCCGCAAACCCCAAAGGCAATGAAAACGGCAAACGCTATCTGAAGATTCGCAGGCTGAGCCGTAACGTGAGCTACCTTTGGGTCCGGATAACCAATTCCGCCAGCGAGAACGTTAATCAGGAAATTAGCGATAAATACAGTCCCTATAACCGATATCGCTATCCGGGCAAACCGCGGCATCGGAAAAACCGGCTTCGCTTCATCCACCGATTCAATATCTTTTCTTCTAATAATTTTATCAGCCAATATGGCACCGCAAAAACCGCAAATTACGATTGCCAGCCAGAGAAAGCCTTCAAATTTCAGTTTTGAATAGACAGCCATTCTATCCTGCGCGGCAGGAGCCATCTGAAAAATCGCTGAAAGCGGTGCGCTTTGTAAAGCCCAGACCGCAAGCCCGGCCGGGGCGGCGAGTATTCCTATCCTTGCGCCGAAAGGAGTGCTGATTGCCGAGGCCAGAAAACCCGCGATGAAGGCCAGACAGGCGCAAATCAGTAAATCACCGATGCTGATGCTGCCGCTCAGAACGGCAAAAATGCCGTCGGCAGGAGGCTTGACGAGACCGGCCGGCAAAAGACCGAGCAGCACAACGCCGATTGCAAGCGATGCCAAAATCCTTAATCTCATTGTCCATGTAAGTTCCATAGTGCCGCTATTTTAGCCACTAAGACAGAAAGACACAAGTCATAAGTTGGCAGTTGTTAGTTGCTGGTATTTAGTATATGGTATTTAGGAAGCAAGGAAGCAAGGAAGCAAAGAATCAAGGAAGAAAATTCTAAATCCTAAACTCGAAATCCGAAACAAATTCAAAATACAAATTACCGAATGTTCAAAACCGGCGGGGAATTTGGTGGTAAAGAGGGAAATTTGCGGTATTATAGAGTAGAGAATTAAAGGCTTTGAAATACATCGGCCGAGGCGAACAACATAGCCAGAAGGAAAATCAAACATCAACCATCAAAATATAAATACCTGGCGCTAACGCTTAGGGCTCTGTGGCGGGAAATCATGCTGGAGGCGGGAATTTTTCAACAGAACCAACGGACATAGTTTCCTTGGAACATCGCCTACTACGGTTTATAGTATCCACTCTTTAGATTTAGCATATTGTTTGGCATTAGCCAATAGAATCTGTTCTTTACCAGAAGTCATTGAGGAGTGAAAGGTTTGAATTGCTTCTTTGGCATCTTCTAAAACGTCGGAAGCTTCAGTTGGGTTTATTGTAATGCTCAAGTGATAATCTGCCTTTTCACGTTTCCCATATAAGTCATTTAATGCTACTGCAAGCCGAGAAGCTTCTGAAACTTGGGAAAACCCTAAACAATCTTTGACAAAACTGTGTACACTATTTTTAGGGTTTCTTGTCTTAGATAACCCCAATTTTTTTAAATATTCACGGAAATGCAAAAAAATCGCATAATATGACCGTCCCACAGATGTTCTTAAATCTGGTTCTTTGTCGCTATCTTTTAATTTTTCCGCTGTTTTAAAAAATTCCTCTGGATTCAACTCTATATCCTGACTAAATCCAAAACAAAAAACGGCCTCTTGTTATCGGTTATATTTTTAACAAACCAGTCCATCCACTTGTTGTATTCCATCTTTGATATGTCTCTGCTTGATTGAACTTCCACGTTAAATACGATATGACCTTGATCTTCTGTGTCTTCATCCTGAAAATAATCAAGTTCCGCAAAAAGGTGTTTGATATTTGAGAAT
>JBAVNP010000151.1:0-3276 GCA_049691175.1 Sedimentisphaerales bacterium | reverse complement strand
CCCCGATACTGTGCGTAGAGGACGTACTGACTCTTTGGCGGGTTTTTCTTCAGAAATTCGGCCAGATGCATCGGCATCTGCTCCCACGCAGCATCGGCGGGCGGAGTAAATTCCGCATCCAGCGCATCAAGATTGTTCATTCCATACGATTCGGCTACTAAACCAAGCACATCGGCAACTAAGCGGTTTGTAGCCATAGGATGTTTGACCCAAATCGGCACAGGAAGCAGAACAAGCGATACATTATTCGGGTCGCATTTCTTCAGTTCGGCAAGTCGCTGCGCCTGCGCTGAATTCACATCAGAGGACAACTGTGCCTGCAACAATGTCACACACAACATAGATGCAATGACAATTAAACAAATTGTAATTTTTCCCTTAACCATTTTTTCTCCTTTACCGTTTAAATATATATTGTTAATATGTTAACTATTCTAACAAAAAAATTTAGAAATTCCGATTATTCTTTTAAGTCGGCTCTTACTTTTTCAAGTATTGATATAAGTTTTTTCTGCTCCACCTGGTTCAGGCCGGTCATCATTTTTCTTATCTGCCGGTCGTAGTAGGGCTCGGCCTTTGTATAAAAATTTTTCCCTTTAGCGGTCAGTTTGATTATATTTGTCCGCCGGTCTGCTGAATCGCTTGTCCGAATAACAAGTCCCGCTTTTTCCATCCGGTCTATCAGTGTTGTGATATTGGCGCGGTTGACGAGCATCATATCGCTTAACTGTGCCTGGCTCAGGCCGCCTTCGGGACCTGCCTGATAAACAAGAAGCATCATCACGTTAAACTGGACATCCGTCAGACCAAAGGATTTAAAAAAGGCATCGGCACGTTTTTTAAGACAGGCAGCGGTAAAATAAACATTCAATGCCGCCTCGTGTTCCACTATATTGAATCCTTTTTTTAACTTTAATTCTTCTTTAAGACTCATCGTTAATCTTTCATATTAAAATTGTTAATATATAAACTATACACATACTAACTAATTGTCAAGAGAAATTTTAAAAAATTTTTGTCGGTTCCTATACAATCTCAAAAAGACCCATAAAATCGCGGTTTTTGGCGTAAAAACCCATTAAACGGCTGGAAATCCGCGTTTTTAAAGGTTGCTTTAAAGAATCATTGCGTATTATAATACCGTGTTGTTTTCGTCTTGCAGCTAATCGGGCGGACGCTTAGGATTACCCGTTTTTAATCCCGGTGAAAACTTATACAGGTGAAACTGTGGCAACTATTCTGGAAAATTTCAGGACATTTGATATTCACCACTTGAATATGCTTTTAATGATCGGCATAGCGATATTTTTCGCTACCGCCGGTGCGCATATATTTCAGAAACTTCGTATCCCGCAGGTAGTAGGTTATGTGGCAATGGGAATAGTTCTTGGGCCGATGCTGAAGATTATTCCGCCGCAGGTAGTCGAATCGTTCCGTCCAATAAGTATGTTCGCTCTCGGCATAATCGGTTTTCTCATCGGGGGGGAACTGAAAAAAGACATCTTCGTCAAATACGGCAAACAGGTTTTTTACATCTTGCTGTATGAAGGCATCGCAGCAGCCATATTTGCGGGGCTGTTATGCTTTTTAGCGCTGATGCTGCTCTTCGACTGGCGGATATCGCTGGCGGCGGCGGTAGTGTTCGGAGCGATTTGTTCCGCGACAGACCCTGCTTCGACAGTAGCCGTGCTGTGGGAATATAAGTGCCGGGGGCCGCTGACGACAATGCTCATTACAATTGTCGCTCTCGACGACGCCTTGGCGGTGCTGCTATATATAATCAGTGTCGCTATTTCCGGCATACTAACCGGTGCTGAACACAAAGTTAGTCTCGGTATCCTGCTTCTCAACGCCCTTTACGAAGCCGGCGGGTCATTGATAATAGGTTTCATAGTGGGGATGCTTCTTAAATGGCTTATGGTCAAAATCAAGGATAGTGAAAAATTATTTATTGCAACAGTAGGTATCATCATAGTAATAGTCGGGTTGGCAATGTCGCTCGGTTTTGACGTTATTTTGTCGTCGATGGCCTGTGGGGCAACTCTGATAAACACAGCTCCCAAACGCAGCAAATCGAGCTTTGAGACTATTCACAGATTTTCTTCGCCGTTATATGTATTGTTCTTCGTAATTATTGGCGCAACTCTTGACCTTTCAGGCGCAACTAAAGCTATGCTGCCGGTATTGGCTGCGTATATTGTCGGCACGGTTATCGGCAAGACAGCGGGTTCCTGGTTCGGCGCTATTTCCTCAGGTGCCTGTGCATCGATACGCAAATATCTGGGTTTCAGCCTGTATCAGCAGGGAACTGTGGCCATTGCCCTGTTGATAGCCGCAAGTGCCAGATTCGAGGGTCAGGTCCGCGCAATGATGCTGTCGGTAATAATCGCGGGCATATTTATTTTCCAGCTGTTCGGCCCGATGTTCGTGAAAAACAGTGTCAAAAAAGCCGGCGAGGCCGGTCTTGATGTTACGGAAGAAGACCTTATCCGGCAATACTCCGTCAGGGAAGTCATGGATACCAGTCCCGCGACCCTGAGAGAAGATTTGCCGCTTGATGCTATTCTCGATACATTAAGCAAAAACGACAACCTTTATTATCCGGTTGTGGACGAGCAGTTCAAACTCAAGGGTGTTGTTACGCTGGCCGGCATCAAGGAAACTTTTGCACATCAGGCAGCGGCAAACTGGCTTTTGGCCTGCGACATCGCTCGTCCCGCCGACGACAAAACGACATGGAATACGCCGCTGGCCAATGCGATAGAACATATGAAACAATTTGACATTGAGTATATGCCGGTCGTTTCAGGCGATGATAATAAGCTTGTCGGCGTAATTAATGCAAGGGCGGTTAATCGCAAAATCAGCGCCGAGGTTGTGAAAAAACATAAACAGGCCGATGAAATGGCAACAATGAAAGCGTAGCAGAAAAATTTCAGGCTTTTAAATGTCTGCAATGCCGTTTTAAACCTTTATCCAAATGCCAAAATATAGATTTCCAAAATCTGCAAGGCTGACTTCAAAATCCGATTTCAGGGCGGTTTTGGAACATAAGTTATTTTCAAAAAACAACTTAATGACTTTATATATTGCTCCTAACAGTGCCTCAAGGTCAAGATTCGCCGCCTCCATAAGCGCAAAAACCGCTCCCGCATTTCTCAGAAACAGACTCAAGAGGCTTGCCAGAGAGGCATTCCGTTTGAGCCAAAACGAGATTGCGGCCGGTTTTGATTATCTTTTAATCTATTCTCCAATGTTGTCGAAATGGTCCTGTTC
>JBAVNP010000150.1:0-1766 GCA_049691175.1 Sedimentisphaerales bacterium | reverse complement strand
TTTCTGCTCCATCACAATCGTTATATCATTGATGCTGACCTGATTAACTTCAACGGTGTCTGAGAAAAGGGAACGAACATTAGCCGTGATACCGATTGATTTAAGCTCGAGAATCCGCTCGAATTCGTAGCCGGGCGGGTTGCCTATCTTCAGGTCGTTTACTTCAATACTGCCGGAACCGATACTCAGATGGACCCGTGATACCGAAGCGTCTACATTAAGCTGTTTTTTAATTGCCTGTTCAATGCCTACCTTCAAAACGCTGTCGATGATGAACGGTGAGATAATAACCAGGAAAACCAGCGCAACTATAATAATAAATAATACGCCAAGCCAGGTGTTTTTTTGTTTTGCCATTTTAATTCTCCTTAACTTTAGTTTTCAGATTTTACATCTAAAAGTTTATGTAACTGCTCGAGCAAATCGCCGGAAACCTCGTAACCCTGCTCTTTTGCGATTTCGGCGTGCTTGAGAGCCTGTTTGTATTGGCCAAGCATATAAAATGTAATCGCGAGATTGTTATGTGCAGCGGGATAGTTCGGCTGCAGCTCGACAGCCTTTAGATAATACTTTGCAGCTTCGATATAATTTTTCTGAACCGAATGAGCGACGCCAAGGTTGTAAAAAACGTCGGCAGAAGGTTCTCTGTCAATTACCTGCAGATATGCTTTGATGGCAAGGGCGTATTCTTTTTGATTCATATATACCTGCGCGAGATTCAGCCAGGCAGAGGTCATATTTGCATCGGCTCTTAAGGCATTCTGATAAGACGCGATTTCGTCTTCAATCCAGCTGAGTTTGTTGTATGTAAGTCCCAGCCCAAAGTGAGCTTTTGCGTTGGCCGGTTCATAAAAAAGCACCGTCCTGAACTGCTCTATCGCATCATTATACATCTGGTTTTGCAAATATGAATAAGCAAGTCCGTAAGCGGCGGAAACAGAATCGTTTTTAAACGCCAGCGCAAGGCGATAATTCGAAATAGCCTCACTGTAATTCTGCTGCTCCTGATATATGCCGGCAATCGTCGTATATAAATCGACATCGTGCGAATTAATATCAATTGCTTTCCTGAGAATGCTAACGGCCTTGTCAGTCAGACCCTTCGAGCGATACGCCTGAGCCAGCCCTTTGTAGATTTCGATAAAATTGGGGTCAAGACCGAGAGCGATATTGTAATACCTGACAGCATCGTCGAACATCTGGCTTTTACTGTAGGCGTTTGCGAGGTTGTGAAACGTTTTCGCGTCCGAGGAATTTATTTTAATTGCGGCCTGATACTGCTGAATTGCGGCGTCAACCATATTTTTTTTAAGAAGGATATTGCCGAGATTCGTTCTTGCCTCGGCAAGCAGGGGATTAATATCGACGGCCTTTTGCTGATAGTAGTAGGCGTTTTCAATGTCGTTGAGGTCAAAATAAACATTGGCAAGGTTGTTGAAAAAGCAGCCGATAGTTTCCTTCTTGCTGAGATTGCGAAGATAAATCGCCTGCTTCTTGTCCTGCGGTATCTTAAATTCCTTTATATAGTGCTCGTCAGGAGGACTTACGCCTTTCTGGGTTGTTTCGATATTAAAGGATTTTTTGTCCGCGTATCTTACAAAAAAATGACCCGGCGCAACAACACCGTAAACAGGCAGTTCGAGGCGCTCGGCAATGGCAAGATAAAGAATCGAAAGACTCAAACAATAACCCTTTTTGCTGTCCAGCACGGAACTGAGGAATAAATCCTGCGGGTTGTCGGCGTTATTAACGGCTGAAAAACCAAG
>JBAVNP010000149.1:0-4237 GCA_049691175.1 Sedimentisphaerales bacterium | reverse complement strand
ATACATACACCGTCGACGCAAATTCTACTGTTATAAAGTCAACAGGCTTTGCCTCAGCTTCCAATTTCAGCAGGATATTGGAGGTAAAAATAAGTAAAAGCGGCAGTTCGCCGCCTTATAAGGTATCAATTAGTCAATGGAAAGAGGTAACTCAGTGAACAATTATAAATCCATTTTAGGCATACATATAGACGACGATTTTCTGAATATCGTTCATTTGGAAAAGACCGCTGATGGTCTGAGTGTTCGTAATTGGGCTGCCGAGCATTTAGAGGCAGGGGTCGTAAAAGAAGGGTTGATTATTGATGAGCAAACAGTTTCACAGAAAATCCGCGACTTTATAAAAACCAATCACATAAAAACATATGAAGCAATATTATCTCTGTCTTGTTCGAGTATAAGATTAAAACCTTCCGAATTTGCGGCACAGGCAGACGAACAGATGCGAAAACAGATTGAAGAACAAATCGGAAAGTACGACCTGTTTGGAGGCGAGAAGATAGTCTTTGACTATTGTGTATTTGAACAGACGGCTCAATCTGGCGATAAGCAAACTATACTGCAGGCAGTTACAACCAGGCAAATAAGCGATGCCTGCCTGACGGTTGCCAGAAAAGCCGGTCTGGAATTAGTGAGAATTGAGCCTTCGATTCTGCCAATTATAAAACTGGCCTTTAATAAACAGGCTGAAGGTTCGGATGTCATTTCTCTGCTATTGGCGATGGATTCGACTTCGGCCAATTTAAGCGTTTTCAAAAATGGTCTGCCCCAACTCTGTCAAAACCTGACTATCGGCGTAAAAGCTTTATCACAAGATAAAGATGGTCTTATGCAATTGATAGACCAGATGAAACCTGTTTTGGAGTTTGCGAATTCGCTTGCCGGCCTGCAGCAACTTACGTTGAGGGTTATAGCGACCTGCAGCAGCGAAAAACTGGAAACAATTATCAGCCAAATAAGAGAAAACTCAACCAATCTGGAAATTGAACAAATAAACCAGTCCCAGATTATAAAAGAGTCTAATGTTCAGGACGCCAACGGGGGGTTGGCGCCCATTTTTGCACTTTCTTGTGCCCTGACAGCTTTTGGTATTACCACATTTGACGGACAGCTGAATCTTTTATCTCAGGAGTCACTTACGATACTTAAAACCCGGAAGGAAATGTCGCTTACAGCTAAAGCAGTTGCAGCAGTAATTTTGTTGTCCATCGCAATTTTAGTTCCGCTGAAAATGAAAATAAAAGATGTCGAAGCTTCCTCAGCCGAGATTAAAGTGAAATTAACAGAAACAATTCCAATGACCGAAAAAATCAATGAACTAAAAAAACAGACTGAACAATTAACAGAGAAACTATCGGCTTATGATATGAATGACAAAAACTTTACTTATATCCCATGGACGAAGGTTCTGCGGACAATAGGTGACGCTGTGCCGGACAAGGTAAGAATAATTGATATTTCAACATCTGATACAGGAGATTTCACACTGACCGGGGAAGCACTGGCTGAAAGATATGTTTACAAGTTTGCTGAAGCGTTACAGAACGACGAGCTTATCAAAAGCGCCAAAGTGGAAGATATCGAGTATGACAACAGCAGCACTGCAAATATTGTTGATTACAAGATTACCTGTGAGATACGAATACCGAAAGGTAATTTATGATTTTAGACAGATTAACAAAACTTGATGAGCGTAAAAGGATATCCGCCGCTGTTTTAGTGGTTCTGATTGCAGCTTGTGTTTGCTACTTTGCGATAACCAGAAATTCTATAACTAAACTAAATGCAGCCAATGCAAATTGTGCGGGTATCGAGGCCGCTTATGCTGCGACTGAAAATCAACAAGCCAAGATTTCAAATTTGCAAAAACAGTTTGAGGAAAAAGAAAAGAAGTTTCAAGAATGTCAGCAGCAGTGTTTCAGCAGCACACAGGCATCACAGTTTTTCGAGAACATAAATGCGGCGGCGATAGCCTATAATTTAAAACCGTTATCCAGGATAATTTCCGAACCGAAAAAATTCGGCGATAGCAAAATGAATGATGGAAACGCTCCGCCACCGCAATTTCTGAAAACACAGTCGGCAAAAATAAGCGTAACCGGCAGGTACTTTGATATTATTGATTTCGTAAGCGAGCTCGTCGATCGGCCGCAAAAAATCGGTATAACAAACTTGCATATAGCTTTGCCGGCGGGTGAGGAATTTAGTCCGAAAGCATCGTTCGAAATTATTCTGGTTATAGATTCGTCCAAGGATGCAAAAAAATGAAAAAGCTGCTATTTATCACAGCAATAATACTCGTGTTATCGGCCACTGTCGCATACTCTCCAGGCAAGGATACGCAAGATAAAGAGGATCCGTTCAGACCACTGAAAAAAGCGGCTAATCCAAATCCTGCAGAAGTTAATGACGGCGATTCCACAGTTTCCGAATCGGCCGAGACGCTGGATACCGAAGTATTCAACCTGAATTTCGCTAACGCTGAACAAATGGAAAAGACTCTCAATAAGCTTGTATCCAGCGGGGGAAGAGTGGGAATAGACAGCGGCCTTAATAGTGTAGCTATCACAGATACCCCGGCAGACTTAAAACGAATTCGCAAAACGGTGGCCAAACTCGATGTCAAATCGCCGCAGGTTATGATAGAAGTTTTAATAGTTAATGTAAAACTGACCAACCAGCTGAAAATGGGCGTTGACTGGACAAAGCTTGGCACAGCAGGCAATTATCTTAGCCAGGGACTTTCTATTACCAGCAGCACAAATCCATTCGGCAAAGTAACTGTTTCAACAGCTTACGATAACTGGAATATACAAGGCCTGATGGATTTTGTTGAAACCAATAAGGATGTCAGGATACTTGCCAACCCCAAAGTGCTGGTATTAAACAATCACACTGCGACAATTAAGACCGTCAAGGAGATACCATATAAGGAACTTAATTCAACATCCGGCGGCGGCAATATTGGAACAACATCTTTCAAGGAGGCGGGAGTTACGCTGGAAGTAACACCTCAGATTACCGAGGACGGCTATATTATTATGTCTATCAGGCCCGAACAAAGCGCTCAGATTGATACATTTACACTTTCTGATGGCGGCCAGGTTCCGGTTATCGAGTCGCGAAAGGCTGATACAACTTTACGTGTTAGAGACGGCCAGACAATCATTCTCGGCGGTCTTCGCGAAAGACAGCCCAGCATACAGGAAAGCAAGGTGCCTGTTCTCGGCAATGTCCCGATAGTGGGTGCGCTTTTCAGAAAGGTAAATAATGAACTGATAGAAAGCGAGCTCGGAATTTTTATAACGCCGCATATTTATACCGACGGCAAGTTATCTGAATATGAAAAGAACCTGATTAAAAAAGGCGAAGAAAACGGCGATCTTTATGAAGCCGGCGATTTACTCAGGCTGCAATCAAATGATAAGAAAAAATAAATAAGATAAGGAAACATATTTATGCTGCCCAATACGCTTGAAAAGAAAATAAATACCGCCAAAATCATGATAGTCGATGACGAACAGGATATTGTCATTATCATAGGCAAGGTTCTTAAGAAAAGCGGCTACGGGGTCATGATAGCTACGGACGGCATAGAGTGCCTCAAGAAGCTGGAAACCGAACTGCCGGACCTTATTCTCCTTGACAATATTATGCCGAATATGGATGGCAAAACTGTTCTGTCAAAACTAAAGGCCTCAAAAAGAACCGCGGATATTCCTGTAATAATGGTTACGGCCCTTGTGGACCAGGAGCATATCATAAGTGCGCAAAAAGGCGGAGCCGTTGAATATATCGTTAAACCGTTTGATTATACGGTAATGCTTGAAAAAATCGCGCAGGTCTTGAAAGCCAAATAAGGATAATAACCCAAAATGAAGCCCTTTATAAAAAAGTGTGTTTTTTTTGAAAGATTGTTAGATAACAGCAATTATTGTATGGCCTGCAATCACTGTGGTACCATAGCATTTGAAGTAAGGAAATAAACATGGCGCTATTTGATTTATTCCTTCATAATATAGTGATGATGCTTGCTGTGGCGATTGTCTATAGTTTTGCTTCCAAAACGCTAAAAGACAGGAAGATAAAAACCGAGATTATTTCCGGCCTTGCTTTTAGTATTGCCGTTTTTATAACAATGCGCAATGACTTCGTACTGGCAAATGGTGTAGTTTTTGATGCATCCTCAGTTGTAATAAGTGTTTGCGGAATGTTTGCCGGACCAATTGCTGTATTT
>JBAVNP010000148.1:0-14999 GCA_049691175.1 Sedimentisphaerales bacterium | reverse complement strand
GCGAAGATTGTTCCGGCGGGCAAGGCTCTTAATATCAATAGGGCCCTTGCACAAATGGGGCAGAAAAGCATCGCAGCGGGATTGTGGGGCAGCGACGACTGGAACGAGATGAAAAAAGCAACGGCTGATTTGAAAAAATTTGTGCAAATCCGGTTTACAAAGGCAAAAGGAGAGACACGCGAAAATATAACTATCATCGACACAGCAAAAAAACGCCAGATACACTTTCGCAGCAAAAGCAGGCTGGCTGGCGGGAAATCACTTTCCGATTTAGATAAAGACCTGCAGAAAATTATAACGAAAGACAGCGTTTGCATTTTTACGGGAGCAATGCCCCAGGGAAAACTTTTAAGTAAGACTATTTTGCTGATTGAGGCAGTGAAGAAAAAAGGGGCAAAGACTGTTATCGATACATCGGGTTCTGCGCTGAGAAAAATTGCTGCCAAAGGCAGACTTTTTATTATCAAGCCTAATGTTGAGGAACTTGGCGAACTTGTCGGTAAAAAAATTCCAAATCAAAAAAATGCGATAATAATTGCTGCGAAGAAACTATTAAAAAAGACTGAATTTGTACTCGTAAGCAGGGCGGAAAAGGGCGCGGTTTTAATCGGCAGAGATGCGATTTTGTCTGCACGGTATGCGGGTAAAAAATACGATGTTTATAATACCGTAGGATGTGGAGATTTTCTGCTGGCGGGATTTATCTGCGAATTCTGCAGGACTGGAAACGCAGCAAAATCGCTTGAAAAAGGCCTCTGCGCCGCGACGGCAAAAGCATTCGGCAGAAAAAGCTAACCAGCCTTAAACATCCATCAGATTTTTTACGGTGTATTGAGCAAGAGTTTGTCTGTGGTTTTCGGCTATCTGTTTTATGACAAGGGATTCATCGCCGGGGGCGAGGAATGAGGCATTTTTGACGGCATCATAAATTTCGGCGAGATTCAAATTCTCAGCAATAGTAGCGGGAGCGAAACCTGCCGCCGGTTCGCTCGTTTTCAAAAGCAACCCCGCCTTTACGAGAAGATTAAGGATTTTTTCGGTAAAGTCGGACGGGAGATTCAATTGACTGCAAACAAGCTCCAGCGGCACAGGAACATTTTTCTTTTCAAAGGCGATACAAATAAATTTCATAATGTTCATTACCTGCACGTCCGTCGCGAGGAAATATTCCTGCCGGCGTTTAGAAGCGGCTTTTTGCGCTTCCTCGATAGTTTTTAAATTCTGAGTTGTAAAGGTAAGCTGAAGGCCGAAAAGAACAATCAGCCAGGTAATAAAAATCCACAAAACGCCCAGAGGCACAAGGCCCAGCACGCCATAGACGACGCTGGATGGAACAAACTTGACTATATAAAGACCGAAAGCCCACTTTGCAATTACCCAGGCAATAGCTGCGACCAGTGCGCCCCAGGCGGCTGCCGCTGATTTTACCTTTGCGTTGGGCATAAGTATATACATCGCATACAATCCGATAAACGCCACAATAAACGGCACAACAGGTCCTATATAAGTAAAAACACTTTTACTGAGATTGCTGGCGAGGCTGTATTGTGTATTGACATAAACGGCGACGCCGAACAGCAGGGGGCCCAGCGTAAGGAAAGCCCAATAATTGGCAATCCTTTGAAGCATATTTCGGCGCCTTACGCCCCATATCAGATTAAATGAATTTTCTATGGTAATCAGTAACGCGATGGCTGCCCATATAATAAATACACTGCTGATAATAGTAATCGAGCCTTTGTTCAGATTGCCGTAAAAGTTATTGGTAAATTCATCGATTTTCTGCGAGAGGGTAATTTTCTGGGTCGGGTTGTTCGGGTCGACAGCATATTCAACGTTCTTAATAAAAGCCTGTTCATAGATAAAGTTCCTCAGTTGCGCGCCGGCATCTTCAAAGACGCCGAGAGAATGGAAAAGCAGAAGCATTACAATCGCAAGCGGCACGATGCCGAAAATCGTATTGTATGCAAGACTGGAAGCCTGCTGGTCCGCTCTGTTTTTATACAGCAGTTTTATGCATTGAGGCCAGAGCCTTATCTGGAAAAATATAAAGTGTGTGAATTTGCCAATCGTATTAGCCGATTCGGGTAATAATTCTTCTGCCATAATTTAATCCTTTTTAAATATTTTTTCCAGGCCTTTTTCTATCTGTTTTTGAAGTTCCTGTTTTGCCTGCTCTTCGAGAAATTTTCCCATATCAATCTGCGGTTTGTCAACGGTGCCTTTAAGCGGCAGTGTAATTCTCTGGCTGTTGCGTGTCCAGGGCAGCGTAACGGTCATTTTCATAGATTTATCAAGGCCGATGCGGCCGCTGAAATTTACAGGCTTATCATTAAAATTCATCTGCATATTGTCGTATTGCAGGATGCCGTCCGCAAGCACAAACTTAGTCGGCAGAACGGTAATGTTTGGGTCCGATGAGACGCCGCTGAGCTGCATAATCTGTGACAGGAGCGATGATGCGCCGAGATGCATATTTTCGATTGATAAAGTGCCGGTAATCGCGATTGCGTTTTCGTGTCCCTTTTCGAGCGGTATCGCAAGTTTTTCGCAATCGAAGTTTAAGATGCCGGAGATATTTGTCGCATCGGCGAAAACGGGATTGATATATCTCAATAATATATCGGAAGTTTGCTGGGTAATCTGGATTTTATCGAATATTTTTATTTCGCCGGGAGTCTGGAGCATAGCGGGGCTGTTCGTGAAGTTTGCGGACGCAGCGAAGTTGAGTTTGCCGTTATTGACAATTGTAGAAAACGGCGCGATTGTCATAAGACCATTTTCGATTTTTACATTGAAATCACTTTTGCCGAGATTCAGCCCCATATATTCGGCGGTATCGAAGCCGAAGGTAGATTTGGCGTTAAGATTTTCTTTGAATTGAGCCGGTGCGTTTTTCGGATAAACGCTCGAGAACCACAGCGAATCGCTTCTTTTGCCTGTAGCGCTGAAGCCGGCCGGAAAAAACGGCGAAACAATCGAGCTTGCCGCGGCCAGGTCGTAGTCAGCCTTGAAATTGCCTTCGGTTTTTGTCTTTGCGCCAAGGTCGGCGTTTGTGATTTTACCTGAGATTTTTATCTGAGGACTGGTTATGGCCAGTTGCGGTATGTCGTAAATTTTTTCAGCGGTGTCGAATTTGCCGGCAAATGAAATCGTCATATTCGGCTGTGTGAAAGTTTCCCTGCCGGGCGAGGAGATTTTAAGATTTTCCACGGTTATCTGTTTTGTGGATGCTTCAACAATACTGCCGGTTTTTCTGAACGCCAAATCGCCGCGGGCAAAACCGGCGAACTGGGTATTTGCGTCCATCCCGCCCAGAGCCGCCGCCCAGGCGTTGAGTTTTTCAATCTCAACAGCGAAAGTTGTACTGAACTGCGTCGGCCCCTCCGCATCTTTGCCTACGGGTGCTGTGAGGTTTGTGATATTTAATTTTCCAAACGACGCTGAAATATCCGCCATTTTGACGCTAAGCAGTTTTTTGTCGATATCCGTCTGGAAGTCAAAACCCGCTGTTGCGGAAGGCTCTGAAAGAACCGCCCCATCCGGCATCGTTATTACTGCGCCGGTTAAAGCTGCGCTGCCGCTGCTCGTAAAAATTCTGTTTGCCAGCGAGGCTTTGCCGATGAGATGCGCTGTGCCGGCAAGCTGCGGTTTTATTTCAATAAATTGGCCGACATCCGATTGCATTTTAGCGAGGTCCAAATCGGCTGTGTAATTCATATTGTCGGTTGTGCCGGAAAGAACGGCTTTTACAAAAGCCGAATCCACGTTTAGCTTTTCAACGGTTATCTGTTCTTTCTTCGAAACAAGTTTCGCGTCTATTTCGACAGGTTTTGAGAGTATAATCCGTTTTATCGGAAATGTTCCCTCAAGAGCCCAAAGTTTGACTTTGCCTGCCAGTATTCTTGTGCCGTTTTGTGCTTCGGTGTTTATATTTCCGCTCAATCTGCCATAGGTGATGTCGAAATCTTCCTTGAATTTAGCGATTGTTTTTATCTGTTTAAAGGTTTTGGCGACATCACAGTCGAACTGTGCCTGCAGCGTATCAGTTGAATCGGCTTTCAGAAAATCCTCGAAGCTGCGGAGTGTTTTCGGTACCGTTCCTTTTACATCGGCCGTCAGACCGTCAGCCTCGATTTTCAGGCGGTCAATATTTATTGCCTTTTCAGTTGTATTAAGTTTTGCATCGGTCTGGAACTTGGAGCTTTGCAGCCTGTCGCCTTTCAGGAATGCTCCGGCGATGTCGAGGTTTGTTGCGTTGATTGTGCCGGCAAGATTTTCAAACTGACCTTTCTGCATTTTGGCGTCTATGTTGGCGGTAACTGAACCTGCCGCCGACACGTTGACATCCATTGCCGCAAACAGCGGCGCGAGTGTTGAAAGCTCAAGGTTGTTGACTTCTATCGAAAGCTCGCCTGTGGCGTCCGCTAATGACCATTGTCTTTTGGAAGTTTTTATCTGACCGGATGCTGCTATGCCGGAGACCTCATTTGCGCCTGCGACATTCATCGAAACATCGAAACTGCTTTTGCTGCCGAGGGGCCTTAACGCGATTTTGCTGTTTATGTCCCTTAGCTCAAGCGTCTGTATGGTCTGATTTTCGTCAGGTGCGCTGATTTTGAAATTGCCTTCGTTTATCGTCAGGTTCAGACGGTCCAGCGGCAAAACAGGTGCCGCAGATTTTTCCGCAGCGGCAGATTCACCGCCAGTGCTGCTTTGTTCGGTTTTATGCGTTTGCTTTTCGCCGAGATTTATCGTCAAATAAAGTTTGTCTATTGTCGCTTCGTCGATCACCACTCTTCCGCCGATAAGCGCAAGATAACTGGGACGGGCCGCAATCTGTTCAGCGGTCATTTTTGTTGTGCCGGCGTTATTCGTAAAATTCAGTTTGTCGGCTTTTACGCCTTCAAACCAGCTCATCGAAAGGGAATCAACCCCCACTTTGCCGTCAATTGCATTGTTTACACGGGAAAGGATTAAATTCTTTCCGCTATTGCTCGACAAATACGCCGGAATTCCCAGGAAGGGTATTAAAAAAAACAGGCACAGGAAAAGCATCATCCACAGGAAAACCTTCTTTCCGGAAATTTTTGAGCGGGTCTTTTTTTGCGTATTATTTTCGGTCTGCATAGTCCCCTCCAAAAGAGAATCAAAAATGTGGAGTCCGCCTTGTCAATATTTTAGCGGATACTTTTTAATCTTTCATAATTTCGTCTGTTTTTGCTTTTGTAGCCTGGTCGATACTGTCGGTGTATATTTTTGTTAGGCCGTCGATTTCTTTTTTGCCGTTTTCACGGTCATCTTCGGTGATGGTTTTTGCCTTTTCCTCATCCTCAAGTTTCTTGTTGCCGTCTCTTCTGATATTTCTAATACTTACCTTTGACTGTTCGCCTAACTGTTTTACCTGCGATGCAAGCTGTTTTCTTCTTTCGCCGGAGAGCGGCGGAATGTTGAGCCTGACTACCTTGCCGTCGCTGATAGGCGCGATGGAAAGGTCGCTGTTTTTAATCGCCTTTTCGATTTCTTTTATCGATGCGGGGTCAAAAGGCTTTATTATAATCATATTCGCCTCCGGCGCGGAAAGCGAGGCGAGCTGCCGCAGCGGCGTGGGCGTTCCATAATATTCCACCCTGATATTCTCAACAAGGCCTGTCGAGGCCCGGCCTGTTCTGACGGATTTGAACTCGCTGTGCAGATGCTCAAGAACTTTTTGCATCATATTTTTATGTTCGTTGACAACTTTCTGTGTCGGCATAACCGCTCCTGTAAATTAAGAGATAATCGTACCGATTTTTTCGCCAACAAGCGCTTTTGTGATATTGCCCTTCTGAAAGATATTCAGAACAATAATCGGAATTTTGCTTTCGCTGCACAAACTTATCGCCGAATGGTCCATAACTTTAAGATTTTTGTTAAGCACATCCTGATACGAAAGTTTATCGAAGAGTTTCGCCTTTGGATTTTTAATCGGGTCATCGTCATAAACGCCGTCAACTTTTGTCGCCTTTATAAGCACATCAGTATCAAGTTCCGATGCCCGCAGGGCGGCGCAGGTATCGGTCGAAAAGAAAGGATTGCCCGTTCCACCTGCCAGAATGGTAACTCTGTTCTGTTCGAGATGCCTGATAGCTCTTCTGCGAATGAAAGGCTCACAGATAGCCGAAACTTCTATCGCACTTAAAACCCGCGTCGGCTGACCCATTTTTTCAAGTGTTTCCTGCAGGGCGCAGGCGTTAATGACAGTGGCGAGCATTCCCATATAATCGGCAGTGTGGCGGGGGATATGACTTTTGCGGCTGAAAGTTTCGCCGCGAAGGAAGTTTCCTCCTCCGACGACAATGGCGATTTGCGTGCCGAGTTTTTGTATCTGGATTATTCTTTCAGCGATGGATTCGAGCTGTTCGCCGTCGATGCCGAACCCGCCCGCTTTGCAGAAACTCTCGCCGCTGAGTTTGAGAAGAACCCGTTTGTATTTTAGTTCGCCCATTTTTTATCCGTTAATCTCCCGTGAATTTTTGTATAATAATTTCATTACTTTAATATTTTTGACCCGAAATTTAGTACCGTGATTATGCCCTGTTCTGGCATCAAAGTCAACATAGATATTACCATTTTCGATTTCACTAATAAACTTTTCACCATCAAAGTCCTGGAGCATAAAAATAGTGTTATAGGAAAAATACTCAATTTTCTTCTCTGTTTTACTGTCAGCTACGATGAAGAAACAGTTTTTTAATTTCGTTCCAGCCTTATGGATCAAGTCTTGAAATCCCCAGTAAGGTTGTGGATTTAATTCAAGAAGACTTGCTTTGCTACTTACTTCCTGTTTCCATTGCAAGTGTTTATCATCTATAAATGAGGAGTCAAAAGAAATTTTGACTTTCTGTTCTTTGCGATCCAAAACAACTGTAAACCATCTATCACTTCTCGAAGTAGTATTTATTGTCTGTCGAAAACTTCTTTCTGTCTTTGGGTATTTCGTTCCAGCTTTTTGATGAGCCCAACTATAATTCGCAAGAAAAACACGCGGCACAAATTTTACTGCTCTTGGAGAAGGTTCCATATGAAAAAGGGTTCCCAGTGAAGAACTGTCTTTTCTCTGGCATTTCAGTTCCCACTCTGCAGCATTTGGGATGGGAAGATTGTTCTCCTTAATACCAAGCATATCTTCAAGTGTGTTACCAACACCTCCAGCATTACCCTTCCTTGCATTTGGAATCCATTCCATCGCCTTTATTTTTTTAAGTTTCTCGATTATTTCTTTTTTCGTCAAAAGTTCCATAAGAGCAACCAATTATTTTGGAGGTTTCCAAAAATCTAAAAGATATTCAAAGGTAACACCCATTGTTATATAATTACTCGGCCAGCCAAAAATGCCAATTTGGTTCACTATATTCGTTCTATCCCAGATAATTATATTCCTTAATTCATATCCACGAGTCCTTAATTCCTGTATCAAAGATACATGAATTGTTATCCTTTTGTTTTCCCACCACATATCGGGAACATTTATAACGCAATGCCCCTTTGGCTTTAGGATTAAAAAAAGTTTTTCAAAAATATCCCCCATAGCTTTGGTGTATTCTTCTAATGTCATAGTTCCTAAATCACGAGGATCTTGGGAATACTGTTCGATTTTACCCAATTGTTCGTTTTTTCTGTCTCGTCTGGATTTATTACTTCTTTTTCGATTAAGCAAATTAGCATAAGGTGGAGATGTAAAGATACATTTTGCCGAATTTGGTTCAAGATATTTTTCTATATTAATAGCATCATCACATACTGCAATTTGCTTGGAATCTTTAAAAAGACTTTCATGCTCTTTTAGTCTGTTATTAGTTAATAGGATATATTCTTTTTTAAGATCGAAACCAACAGCATTTCGGCCACAATCCTGAGCAGCAATCAAGGTTGTTCCGCTTCCGGCAAATGGATCTAAAATCAGTTCGCCCTTATGCGAAAAAAGCTCAATGACCTTTCTGGCAAGTGATATAGGAAAAGTTGCAGGATGAACGGTTTTGTTGCGTATATCTCTTTTTTCATAAGTAAACTGCCAGACACCAAGTTGACTTTTCAGCCAGTCTTTTGCGGTGAGGCAGTTTATATGTCCGTCCTTGCAATGACAGGTTCTTTCCGTGTTTATCTTTAAGGCCTTTTGAGGCTCTAATGATTTACACTTTTTATCGTCTTTGTTTTCTATTGCAATTTTATCATTAGCCGTTTCGTGTCCATTTGGGGAAATTTTATAATTTCTCTGGTCGTGTCGAATAATTAAAATTTTACTGCCGGGATGAAGATTGTTCTTCTCTACAAATTGCTTAACCCAGCTTCTTTCGCGAAAGAGCCAACGCGGCTTACCGGTTTTACTATCAGTTGGAATATCGGTTTGTATGGAATGTTCTAACCCCTCAAATTCTAACGTTATTGGAACTCCTCGCCCTTTTATTTTTGAAGGAGACCCGTAAACATCTTTTGGGAAAAAGTTAATACCACAGGAGCGAATATTCAAATTTCCATATTGACAGGTAGATGCCGTAATTTCAAGTTCTTTATTCTCCGTAACCATCAATGACCCATCCTAACAAAAAAACGCCGGTTTTAACCGGCGTTTATTATATTATCCAATCGCGAAACGCACAAATCTTTTTATCTTTGCGGTCCCGCCGGCAGCCTTGGCCGCCTCAGCAAGAACCTTTGATACCGGAATCTTCTCATCTTTCACAAAACCCTGCTCCAGCAGGCAGTTATCGGCAAAAAACTTCTTTATTTTGCCGTCAATAATCTTTTCGACGATGTTTGCGGGCTTGTTTTTTACCTGCTCGGCGGCAATAGACCTTTCACGTTCAATTGTTTCAGCGGAGATGCCTGACTGGTCCAGCGAAAGAGGGTTAATCGCGGCAATATGCATCGCAATATCTTTGGTAACCAGTCTGAACTGCTCGTTATCAGCGACAGCCTGCGAGCTTGTCTCAAACTCTATCATTACGCCGATTTTGCCGTTGAAATGAACATAAGTGGCAATAAGACCGGCGCCGGAAAGTTTAAAGTTCGCATAATCCCCGACTTCCATTTTTTCACCGGTTTTGCTGACGCATTCGGTAATGAAGTCCGAAAACTTTTTGCCGCTTCTTTCGGTGTTGAGCAGATTATCAGCGCCTTTTTCAGCTTTGCAGATAAGCAGATAATCCTTCATAGCATCGGTAACGGCAATAAAAGCGTCGCTTTTTGCGACGAAATCAGTCTCACAGCAGAGCATTGCCATCGCAGCCCCTCTGCCGTCCGGGCTTGTAACACAAACAACAACGCCTTCGGTTGTTTCTCTGTCGGCCCTTTTTACGAGTGTCGCAAGACCTTTCTTACGGAGCACCGTCATCGCTTCTTCGAGATTGCCGCCCGTTTCTTCCAGAGCCTTTTTGCAGTCCATCATACCCTGACTGCTCATTTTACGAAGCTTCATTACCAACGCTGATGAAATTTCTGCCATTGTTTAATCTCCTGATTATTTGTTTTTAACAGAGAGACAAATTATGCTCTGCTGTCATATAGAAAACTGCCGTACCTTTACCTGCGGTACGGCCGATATGCTTAATTATCAGCCCTGCGATGCCTGTGGTGATTCGGGCAAACTCTGCGATTCAGCAGCTTTCTGGCCTGTTTCTTCAGCGATGCGTGCCGACACTTCTGCGCCTGCTCTGGCGATAGAGCGTTTTCGGCGGACCGGTCTGCCGTGAGAAGAATCTTCGCCCTTTGCCACGGCCCTATACATCGTTTTGCCTTCGGCCGCCGCCTCGGCAAGCTCGCCGATTATCAAGTCTATCGCCTTTACGGAGTCATCGTTGGCGGGAATCGCAATATCTATAAGGTCGGGATTGGAGTCGGTATCGATTATCGCTATCGTGGGAACTTCCATTCTCTTTGCCTCGCGCAGGGCGAGCGTTTCCTTGCGGGCATCAACAACGATTATTACGCCCGGCATCTGGCTCAGCTTGCGGACGCCGTCGAGGTTTGACTTGATTTTGCGAAGCTCGCGTTTCAGGGTTGAAGCTCTTTTTTTGCTTTCAGCCTCTATCGAGCCGTCATTGGCCATCGACTCAAGCTCTTCAAGGCGCTGAATACGGGAATGAATCGTTCTGAAATTAGTCAGTGTTCCGCCAAGCCAGCGGGTAGTAACATAATGCATACCGGTTGATTCCGCGGCGGCCTTGACAGCCTTGTGAGCCTGACGTTTGGTGCCGACGAATATAACATCCCTGCCGGATGCGACCGTGTTTGAAATAAGTTTCTTGGCAAGGATTATCCCCTTAAGAGTTTGACGCACATCAATAATATGAATCACGCCACGACGAGCATAAATGTACGGTTTCATTTTCGGATTCCATCGCGAAACGGCATGGCCGAAATGAACGCCGGCATTTATCAGGTTACGAGCCAGGTCTTTTGCCACTAAATTAAAGCCTCCAATATCAAATTATTTAAGTTTGTTTTATGCCTGTCGGCATAAGCCGCAAGATTCGAGAATGCAACACTTTACTGATATAAATGGCTGCTGTCAAGGTTTTTTGTTGAGCTAAATTGGAAACTAAACCTGATGTATCTTCTTTGTCTGATAATTTTTAGGGTAAAAAAATTGTTTATTTTTTTACTAATAAAAAAGGACTGCAAACCTTTGCAGTCCCTAATCTAATGGATTTCTTTATTTAAGCTTTTCGTTTTGTCAGCAGACCTAAAACGCCGAGAGCAAACATACATATTGTCGCAGGCTCTGGAATTACTATATCGAGCGTTACCGCATCTGAAAATATCCAGTCCCAATAGTTGACAAACGAGGAACCTCCTGAATCAGTTAATGTATAATATGGCCACCATTCCACTCCTGAGGGATCGATATAGGAAGGGAAATATGAATCCGCGATGCCATCGTTGTTGGTATCTACGAGCCATTCGCTCATAGCTGTACCGTTTTGCCAGGTATCATCGACTGCAATACCCGGCACGATTATATTGCTGGAAGTTGCGATAGAATATATCGTAAACATATTGTCCTGATAACCATAGCAGGCAATGGAATGACCATACCATTGCGAAGTATGATAGGTAAGCAAATCAAGCAGCACCGGCCTGTCTGCATTAATTTCAGCCTTGAGGTTCGAATACGTAAAAGTGCCGCCTCCCCAATAAGGGTCGTCTATATTCAACGCTGTTGCCTGATAACTCTCATTTATAGGGGTAGCGGGATTGTCCCATTCAACATAAGCTTCCAGTCCTGAAGCGATATTCGCCGAAGTTGAACCGCCATCAACGGTATGCATAAAATCCGCTATACAGTCGGGATTACTTTCGTGGTTTGGATATGAAGCGCTGTTGTGCCAGTCGCCGTAAGTATAACCGTTTTGAGCTCCGGCGGTGATATGTGCCGGGCTGGCAATCATAGCGCGTGTCGCGGCGTTTTGCACCGATGCGTCGCCGTAAAACAGATTCTGATAGCCCGGCTTGCTGTCCCAATAGCCGACTATCATTCCGCCGCTGGTAGGTGAACAGCCGTAATACCAGTAATAGCTGGGAACATTTCCCGCAACGATAGTGCCATTATCCGGAGGGGGCGATTCTTTATCAAGATGCGCTACCGATAAACCATTCTCTATCGGTTTAAGTGCCAACTGCACCTGTTCGGCATTAGCAAATGAAACAACAAAAGCGCAAAATGCACAAATTACAATAGTCTTCTTCGTTTTCTCTTCCTTCCAACAATCGTTGAAGCTTTTATTTGGCGAAGAGGTTGGATGAGTGAAAAGAAGAACAAAATAGACGGGAAACTATGGCTTGGTTGGGCGTGTCCCAAACAACTCTCGTTTTCTCCGCCTCCTGCACTCCCTAACTTCTTCTACCGTAAAATAAATTATACCCTCCCAACGGCCATAAAGTCAATGATAAAGCACCTAAACCCCCAAATTCGGCGAATTCCCCGCTTTTATAATCTTCACTTTCGCAATGCTTTGGCCTATAATGCCAAGTAATGAAAACAGGCCTGAAATACACAATTTTTAAAACAAAATGGGGTTTTTTCGGATTTTTGGCAGACGAAAAAGGGCTTCTACGGACAGTTTTACCGATGAATAACTTCAGGAAAACTAAAAGATACCTACTGGTTGGTATGTTTGGGGGTGCGAGCGAAGACAAGGGTCTTTATTTTGAGCTTCAAAAGGCTATAAAGGCTTATTATAAAGGTATTTACGTTGACTTCAAAAAACTGCATTTTTCAATGTCATTGCCGAAATCAAATACCCTAATCCGCAAAGTCGTTAAAGTCTGCAAAGCAATCCCGCTTGGCAAAACAATAACATATTCTCAGCTTGCGAAAAAGGCAGGCTTTCCAAAGGCGGCCAGGGCAGTTGGGAGTGTCTTAGCGAAAAATCCTCTGCCTTTGATTATTCCCTGCCATAGAGTTATTCGAGCCGATGGCAAAATCGGCAGATTCAGCGCACCGGGCGGGAGCAAAACCAAGAAGAAAATGCTCGAACACGAAAAAGAAAGAAGCAAGGAAATAAGGAAGTAGGGATGTAAGGAAGACGAATTTTTGTCCTTATTTCTTTACCTCTTTACTTCCTTACTTCCCTTTTTATTTGTGTCTTTGTGCCTTAGTGGCTAAAGTAAACGTATGAATATGATTAGAAAAATAACAACAGAAAACGCACCTGCCGCGATAGGGCCTTATTCGCAGGCTGTCGCTATCGGTAATATGATATATCTGGCCGGCCAGATTGGACTTGAGCCAAAGAGCGGCAAACTCGTCGAGGGCGGAATCGCCGGCGAGACAAAGCAGGTGCTTGAAAATATAAAGGCAGTGCTGCTTGCTGCCGGAAGCGATATAACAAAAGTTGTTTCGACAACGGTTTATCTTGCGGATATGGAAGATTTCGCAAAGATGAATGAAGTTTACGCCAAATTTTTCAAAGAACCTTGTCCTGCGCGCGCAACGGTTGCGGTGAAAAGTTTGCCGAAAAACGCGAGAGTGGAAATTTCCGCTATCGCGATAAAATAGCCGCGAATGTAAAAATGATTAGCCGGAAACGGTGTCTGGCCCCTTTAATTCCCCTGGTTAAGTTTTGGTTGTTTCAAACCATGATAATCAAGAGCTCTCTTTAATCGTTTTTCTTCGTCTAACTGATATTGTATTTCTGCAAACATTGTTTCTACCCATTTTTTATATTTAGGCATTTCAGGATGTCCAGACCTAAACTTTTCGAATTCAGCTTTACAATTTATTTTGAAATGTTCTGACCAGAACTCCTCACTTTTCTTGTTGTCATAGCCTAAAAGCCATTTATAGTCACCGAGACCAATTGAACCGCCACTCTTGTCTATCGTTATAGAAACTTTGACAAAAGGATTTTCCAGAATAATCACCCTTCTGTATTCCGAGGTTATAAAATTCACTTTTGTTTTTGGGGGCACAGTCATTTTCTTAATGTGAAAATCCTCTGAAAAGCTTGAAAGTAGTTTATATAAATTGTCATTGGCATCTAAAGCTCCCAAGAAATTTTTCCATTCCAAGGAAGAAGAAGCTGAAATCGGCTTAACTGCCTGAGTTTCACTTGAAAGAGAGTTCCCTCTCCGCACTGAATTAATATTAATATCCCACCAGTCAGCGTACATCCAGAAGAAACGAGAGAGCAGTTTAATAAATACCATATCATGATAAAATTGTGTAATCTTCTCATCGCCACCATTATCGAATACAGCTTTGTTCAATTCCTGATTTTGCTCAATATACTTATCTATGAAATTAAGAAGTCCAATGTCAAATTGATCCCCGCCAAAGTCGTATTGGTCTTTATAGAGTTCATCTAAAGGCTTTTTGTCTGATTTATGGAAAAATAATGTAGAGACAAATTGAAGTCCAATATTTTCGCTTTTTAGACTAAACCATATTGTAAACAATACTCCCATAACTGCAATAGCAAGTGCAGGCAGAGCTTTTGAACGCAAGGCCTCTAAATTTCTATTTTGGACTACAAGGTAAATACCAAACCCCAATAAAGGAACTAAACATATTGCGAATATGACTGAAATATTTTTCATGGCCACACTTTCCAAAGAATCGGGGTAAATTATAGCCTTAAATTGGGCGGAAAACAACCCGTCTTAATTTTGAATTTTGCATTAATAATTCTACATTCTTCTTGTCCAGATAAGCAAAAATGCGCAACAAAAAAGTTGCGCGCTTTGAAAAAATAAAAAAATTTTTCTCCATATTTAATAAACACTTACGAATTGCGGACAAAATTTTCTTGATCAAATTTCGACAAAAACGCGCAACTTTTATTCTATATATAGAGGGCTATGTTATTTTGGATTTTAGATTTTGGATTAGCGATTTTCACTTTTACAGGGGATAAGAAAATGTATTTAAACCTTCGGATTAAAGTTCCAGCGTTTATCGAAAGCATCATCGTTTATTTTCTTCTTCGCTATAGAAAAAAACACTACGGCTTCGCGTTTAGACGCATAAACCTGATTACAAACAAAGATGTCGATAGCAAGTATCGATACACTATCGTTGACCCCCAGGATTATCAGAAATTATCTCAACGTTCCTGGCAGCTCTTTGAAAGTAAAAGCGAAATTTTTTATGCCGGCTGGTATGATGGAAAAACAATTGTGCGAATGCACAGAGTTATTATGAACGCCCCGGCAGGGGTAATCGTTGACCATAAAGACGGCAACGGCCTGAATAACACCAAACGAAATTTGCGTTTTGCCACACGCTCTCAAAACAACTGCAATAAAAGGCAAATAAGGAAAAGTGCCACTTCCAGATATCGAGGGGTCAGAAAGGAAAAAGGCAGCAGAAGATACCGTGCTGATATATGCTGTAATGGAATAAATATTCATTTAGGAAACTTCGATAATGAACAGGACGCCGCGAGGGCGTATGACGAGGCGGCGAAAAAATATCATGGCGAATTTGCAGTCCTGAACTTCCCGCAAGATTGAAAATA
>JBAVNP010000147.1:0-2700 GCA_049691175.1 Sedimentisphaerales bacterium | reverse complement strand
ATGGTTTCCTGGGCTTTTGCCTGTTCCTGTGCTATTAATCTTTTGGCCTCTGCCTCAATTTGAGATATCCGTTCCTCATAACTCTTTTCTTTCTCAGCAGATTCAGCTCTGACTCTGTCGATAGCCTCCTGAGCTTGTGTCCTGACCCGGGATATCAACTGCTCGAATTCTGATTTGACTTTCGATATGATTTGGCTATATAGTTCCCTTTTCTGGTCGGCCTTTGACTTGATTTTGGCGATAAGCCTTTTAGCGTCAGCGTTAGCTCTGTCAGTTTTAGCATTTTGTTTCTTTTCCTCAGCTTCGGATATAGTCTTGGTTTTAGAAATTGCTTTTGTCAGTAAATTTGCAATTTGTGGTTTTATTTTTGATAGAGCCATAACTATCTTTCAGAACAGGTTATTTTGTTTTCCCAATACAGCAAAGATTTATCCAAAATCCAAGTCATAACTCTATGATTGTGCTGCTGACCCTAATATCCTGATAAAATCGCCTAAAACAACGTTTTGAGTACTATTAAGCATGCCCAGGCACTTTAATAAAACCAAAATAGGCGACATATTATCATATATCTATATTTCGGCATTTTGCAGGGACATTGTTTAGTCATAGGCGTATCTTCTAATAAGCATGCTAAAGTATAATATGATGACGTTCGAATGAGTTTTGAGGCTCTTTAACATATTGCAACATACTGTAAATACTGTAGTTGTGACGCGAGCATCGGGCTGGCGATTCGAGGGTTTAATGTTCCGCCGTCAGGTGTTATTCGTATGGAGTCCTCCATTAGGGGGCCATAGGACATAGGACTGCGGAGTCAGTCTGCGAAAGACCTGCCGCCGACAAAGTATTCCTCAGTGCGGGTATTTTTGCGGGGAAAATAGACGCCGATTGCCGCCATCGCGGCAAAATAAAACAGGATTATTAAACCATCAATAAAATGCAAATTAACATTAAGCAGCACTTCCGAATTCCTTATGCAAAGGTTGAAGTGGTTTTCTTGTAGAAATTATACCGCGACAGACTATAATATCAAATTATGATAAAAGGAATTATGAAACTTGGTCTGTTAATTACCTGTATTTTGTTTAGCCGCTGTTCAGGCAGGCTGATTGCATACTGGAGCTTCAATGAGAACTCCGGCTTGGTATGCGAAGACCGGCTCGGCAAATCGTGCGCTTTTATCCGCAAAGACGCTCTTTCGGAACATCAAAACTTTATAAAATCAATAGACGGTTTCGGTAACTGCCTGTCGCTCGACAATTCGAAACAGCCTCTTGCTTTGCACCCCACAAGTGAATATCTCGAATTATCAAAAACCAGTGTTTTAAATTTCGGCAAAAAGAATTTTACTGTTACCGGCTGGTTCAAGGCTGAATCGCAGCTAGGCCGAAGACAATTTGTTATTTCAAATTGCGGCGTACAGAGCGGTTTTGCATTGTGCATCAGCTTTACAGAAAGCGAATTATTTTTTGATGTAGAAGAGCAGGAAAAGTTCATAAAGTCTGACAGTTCAGTTGCTGATAATAAATGGCACTGGTTTGCGGCAGGTGTAAATAATAAAAACCTGTTTTTGTATGTTGATGGTATTGAACAGAAGGGAAAAGCAGTTTGTTCTGCGGTTCTTTCTTACGACCCTACAGCCGAGGTCGCAAGAAATAAGGGACTAATAGGGGTAAATTTCACCGGCTTTTTAGACGATTTGGCTGTGTTTAATACCGCTTTGTCCGAAAAAGAATTAAAAGAAATTCGGCAGAATGGCCTGAAAAAATATGGTTTCGCTCCCGATGCTGCTGCCGTTCAAAAATGCCAACCTGAAAATTCACCGTTCAAAGTTACCGAAAGGGTTATTTTCGATGGTTACAAAGGTCTTGTTTATAACGACAGGACATACAGACTTGCCTGCGCTTCAATTATCACAGAGGCACCGAATAATGACCTGCTTGTCTGGTGTATAACCGGCTCAGAAAACGAGCCTGCCAGCGACAATAGTGTCCTGATAGTAAGGTCAGCCGATGGCGGGAAAACCTGGGGTGAACCTGAAATGCTCGTTCCTGCAACGGATAAAATGATGGCCGTCGCAAGCAATATCTATTCATTGGCTGATAGAAGGATGGTTGCGCTGTGGGCTTATCTGCCTCCAGAAAAAAAATACACCGAATGGCATTATTACAGGATGTATTCTGATGATAGCGGTAAAAGCTGGTCGAAACCAGAGCTGTTTCCAATCAGGAACAACAGCGTAGCGCTTTTTGAAGGACGACCCCTCAAATTGGCCAACGGCGAATATTTTTTCGCAGGCTCTTTTTTTGATAAAAGAGAAAAACCATTAGTTGCTCCAATATCCGAATTGTTAAAAGCAAAGACCGAAGAGCAGGCAGCCGCTATGCCTGCCGGTCAGGGTAAGACCGCAGGTAAATTTGCCACACATCTACACGGTTGTATGTCTTTTACCTCGAAAAATGAAGACGCGACAGGTTTAACAGTGGGCGGAACGGTTGCAAATCGTCCGTTAGGTCTGCTTGAGCCAACTTGTGTGCAGTTGAAAAATGGAAGTATAGCGATGTTAATGCGCGGGCAGTACGGCGGTTTTCTGTGGTGGGCCGACAGCTTCGATAACGGCAGAACCTGGACTAACGCTTACCAGACGGATATTCCCAATCCTTCTTCGATGGCTCATTTGCTCAGACTGCCCGACGG
>JBAVNP010000146.1:0-2837 GCA_049691175.1 Sedimentisphaerales bacterium | reverse complement strand
TTATGGTTCTGGGGTCGAGGCCTTGTTCGATTGCCTTTATTTTTTCAACCCTTCTTTTGTGTCTTCCGCCGGAGAATTTAGTGCTCAGCCAGACCTCAACTATCTTGCGCAGGACCTGTGAGCCGAGCAAATCGCCGCTCAGGCATAGCACATTGGCATCGTTGTGTTCTCTGCTGATTCGTGCGTTTAGCTCATCGTAGCATAGTGCCGCGCGAACGCCTTTAACCTTGTTTGCCGCGATAGACATGCCTATCCCGGTTCCGCATACGAGGATTGCTCTGTCAACTTCCTTTTTCGAAACAGCGGTTGCCGCTACGTATGCGACATCAGGATAATCAATAGGACCTTCAACGCTTATGCCGAAATCAACACACTGATGTCCAAGCTCCGTTATAATGGCTTTTATCTGTTCCTTTGCTTCCAGACCTCTGTGATCGTTTGCTACCGCTATCTTCATTTCAACAGCTCACTTATCCTTTTATTAACAGCTTTTTCTATTGTTTCGCCGCAGATTTTATACGCTTTGTCACCGCCGCCAATCGGGTCGTCTATATCACCGCTGCTGTTTAGCAGCATACACTTCCGCACCGCCGCAGGAAAGAGTCTAATTATATCGCTCTTGTGGCCTGCTGACATTACAAAAATATAATCGGCTTCGCCGAGCATTTTGGCCGTGAATTTCCGGGTCAAATGACCGGTTATATCGACGCTTTTTGAAGCACAAAGTCTTATGGCTTCGGCACTTGCGCCAATACCATCTATTGCCGCAACGCCGGCGGACGCTACCTTATAACCCATCTGCCCCAGCCGGTCAATATCGCATTTAAGTTTTTCAGCCAGCAGTTTTTTTGCAAAACCTTCGGCCATTGGACTTCTGCAGGTATTGCCTGTGCAGACAAAAAGAATTCTTACAGTGAACATTTTCTTAATTTGCTTTTCAGAATAAACCCCTTCTCTGATGACTTCCCATCCATTAGAAGAAATTTTTACCACAGTGCTGTTTTTTTTGTATTTGCAGGTGCCTCCGTCAAGAATCATATCGACAAGACCATCTAATTGTTCTATTGCCTGACTGGCGTTAGTCGCAGGCTCTTTGCCGGCGGTATTTGCGCTGGGAGCAATAACAGGGAATCTGCAAAGGTTTAAGAGCTCGCGGGCGATATCATTTTCAGGACAGCGAATGCCTATAGTATTGTCTTTATAAAGTATTTCCACTATCTCGCTGCCGAATTTAGTTTTTAATTGGTTAATGTCTTTTGGGTCAACCCCGTTAGAGACAGGCCGCCTTTGGCGGCCGTCAGGTATTTTTGATACCTTGTCTCTAACGGGGTCAATTTCAAAGACAATAGTTAACGGTCCCGGCCAGCCGTTTGCGACAAGCTTTTTTGCCGGCAGTGTCAGATTGGGAACGAAGTTGGCCAATTTATCTTTATCACCGATATGCAGGGTATATCTTTTGTCTGTATCTCTTTTTTTTAGTTCATCAAGCCGGGCAAGGCTTTTTTGGTCAGCTTTACAAGCGATTCCATAAACGGTTTCGGTAGGAAAAACAACAAGACCGCCGCGGTCGATACAATCAGCGGCTTGTTTTAGCTTTTCGATATCGTCCGCCTTCAGCGAGACCTCGCCCTTTGGCGGGGCAGCGGGGTCGTTTATTTTATAAACTATCGTTCTCATTTGCCGGTTAATCGTTTTATTTCGTTGCGGATTTCTTCTAAAACCTCTTTGTTTTTAATTTCATCATCGATGCTGAAAATAATAAATACTTTTCCGCCATATTTTTTCTCAAACTCTCTAAAACTTGCTTTCATTCTCTCGGAAGGAGAATAGTTGCCAAAATTTGCCTTAGCGGTAACAGGTTTTATTTGTATTCCAAATGCTTTATCGCCTACCCAACCCAGATAATCAATATCGCCAGCATGGTCAAGCTGGGGGTCAGATTGAACAAATTTAACCTCTGGAAATTCTTTCTCCAGATTATCAGTTACAACAGATTTTTCTCTGTTAAATCCATCATAAGTCCTGTTGACCGTCAGGTTGTATATATAATCAATACAATCCTGTAGCGTTAATTGATTAAAAGCTTCCTGCCATTCCGGGATAACTATTTCCTTAATTTTGACATATAATCTCTCGCCAAGCTCTTTGAGAACGTCTTTTGTAACTTTGGCAGGATTTTTACCGTCAGTGTGGGCATTTTCCAGATACCATTTTTCCCATTCTTCTATGGTCTTGGGTTGACATTCCCGAATCAAGGACATCACGGCTCCGACCTTATTAGGTCTTGATAACTGGTAAGTCTGACAGGCATAGTTTAGCACTTTCTCTTTCTTGCCGAAGTTTTTTGAATATGTTTTCATCCTCGTGTAGCCTTTCTTTGCTAATTCTGTAAACTCTTTTTATAGTTGAAATTCGTTTCGCCATCAGCAGAAGCTAACCCCTCTTTTATCAAGTGTGCATTAATAAAAGTTTTATTCTGTAGGTATAAATAACATAATAAATTGTTTTGGCTATCGTGTTTGACCTGTCCGAATTTCATAAAAACTTTTTGCCCCTTTGTTTTTGACTGCAAAAATTCAATGGCCTGCTGTTTTTTTTCAGCCTTTTCCTTTATGCCTATCAGGCGTATTTTCAGGCCGTCATCGAGCTCAAGCTCTGTAGAAGAAATAACTTCTTTTACGGAATGATAGTCCTGTCTTTTTTGACTGTCGCCGTTGATTTTAGAGCCGAACTGTAATTTTCGCGGGTCAATCTTTTTGTCGAATTTTACAGGGTCTTTAAAAATATAAGGCAGTTTTTTTACTTCCTCTTTCCAGTCGATTTCATCTTCCCTGTTT
>JBAVNP010000145.1:0-3407 GCA_049691175.1 Sedimentisphaerales bacterium | reverse complement strand
AACCGGATTCAGGTGTAGTGAAGATCGGCACGACCGTGAAGATCGCGCACGTCGATCAGGCGCGCGACTCGCTGCAGAACGACAAGACCGTGTTCGACGCGATCTCCGGCGGCAACGACATCCTCACTGTGGGCAAATACGAAACCCCGGCGCGCGCCTACATCGGCCGCTTCAACTTCAAGAGCGGCGACCAGGCCAAGATCGTCGGCCAGCTTTCCGGCGGCGAGCGCGGCAGGCTGCATCTGGCGCAGACGCTGATCTCCGGCGGCAATGTGCTGTTGCTCGACGAACCGTCGAATGATCTCGACGTCGAGACCCTGCGCGCGTTGGAAGATGCGCTACTCGAATTCGCCGGCTGCGTGCTGGTGATCTCGCACGACCGCTGGTTCCTCGACCGCATCGCCACCCACATCCTCGCGGCGGAAGGCGATTCGCACTGGACCTTCTTCGACGGCAACTACCAGGAATACGAAGCGGACAAGCGCAAGCGGCTGGGTGAAGAAGGCGCGAAGCCTAAGCGGATTCGGTATAAGCCGATTAGTCGTTGAACTTTGATTGATTGGGGAAATATTTGTGGTCTGTCCCCGATTAGTCAGACATGAAACCGCGTGCTTCGATTAATTCAATAAATAATCCAGTCAGCATTAAGTAAGTATTGAATAAATACAAATTATTATTGGGGGGCAAGGGAAATGGAAGACCATGATGCCAAGCTTAAAAAGATACGAGGTCTAACAGACGAAGTAAGACAGCTTCATCCATTACTTAAGGATTTGCTCCCCAAGCTCCCACACGTAATACATGTTGAATACACCCATGGGCAATCAGAAATGGGAGCTGACTTCATAGTCATTCTTCAAAATCCAACCTTAGGGTTAGAGCAATATATTGGAGTAATCGTAAAAAGTGGCGATATTCGCCAAGATCACGAGTCTCTTGAGCGCCAGATTAAGGAATGTTCAGTTAAGCGAAAAATCAGTGGGGGGAAGAAGGAAATATATCTCAACGAAATCTGGGTCATATCTAATGGCGCCATCTCAGCAAATGCCAAAGACAAAATATATGAGGAGTATCATTCAAAAAATATCACATTTATTTGGGACGAAATTCTAGTTTCTTGGATTGAAAATTATTTTAAAGAATACTGGGAGGACATGGATCAGAATGTTGCCCTTTATTTAAGTGCAGTGGGGAGGAACGCTAATGATTTAAATACAAGATTTGGACTCCTTGATATATCTCAAGGGGACTTTTATATCGAACAAGACATCATCAAAGTAGACAAACGGAAAGAATCTAAATTCCTACTGAAACCCACACAAAAGAATACTCACCTCGCATCTGCTCTTGAAAAGGAGCGATTTGTGTATATTCAAGGGGGAATGGGTTTTGGAAAATCTCGCCTTCTTAGACAGGCCGCACTTACTTATGCAAACCACCGCCACTTTAATGAAAAGGGGATTCTTCCTGTATTTATAAATTACCGCGATTTAATTGAAACTCACAATAATTCTTTAGAAAGTCTTTTAAGAACTCTTAAAACAGGCTCGAAAATTGATCCTGAAAAATATGCGCTGCTATTTGTAATTGATGCAATAGATGAAATTAAAGGTGACACAGAATCAAAAATTGAAATGGTAATTCAATTCATATCTGAGCTGATGCCACACAAAAACATGAAAGCTGTTTTTGCATCACGCCCATTTGAAGACCCGATACTTTTAGAGAAGCTTGATCATTATTGCTCGCGATACTCATTACTGCCTCTTAGCATGCAACGTATGATTTCGTTTGTAGAAAAGCTCTGCGAAAAAAGCGTAATTACTTCCAGACTCAAAATGGACCTTCAAAAGTCTGACTTATTTAGGTCCCTACCGCGTACACCAATTTCAGCAATCTTACTTGGAAGAATACTAAACACCGATGTCAAAGAACTGCCCTCTAGCCTTCCAGAATTATATGGGAAGTATCTTGATTGGGCTTTAGGGCGATGGGACATAGCAAAAGGAGCCATGTCAGAAAAGGAATATGAAACGACAGTAATTTTGGTGCGATTGATAGCAAAATTCATGTTTGAAAATGATCTAAATGAAATTGGACTTGGAGACGTAAAAGGGATTATTGAAGACTATATAGATCGGCGCGAAACAGGACAGCAACTTCAGAAACTATTTCATAATGTCATCGAAAGATCAGAAATATTTTTAATTGATGAGTTACAAAATAAGCTCTTCTTCAAACACAGATCTTTTATGGAGTATATGTACGCCGAAGAAATGTTCCTTAAACATGGCAAGAGCGCGAAGATTGAAAAGCCATTTGATTTAGATTGGGTGGCTGTGAACTATTTCTATCTTGGCAAATTGAAAGACTGCCCGGATCGTTTAAAAGAAATTTTTGAAATAATTCCTGCAAATCAATCTGTGGCTTTAAGCAAAATCATGCACTCAGGGCAATATCTTCTTGCAGCTTATCAAAGCCCCTATTCAGTAATAATTGATTGCGTTAAATCGGCGGTCTTAGATGCAGCCAAACTGTATTGCGATGCTTGTGAAAATCCCACTACTTCAAAATTGGGCGCATTACCTGAATTGCAATTATTAGCAATACTAACTGGAGTAATGCGATATACGTTTGAATATGATTTCTTTAAGCATGCATTAACCGATATTGAAACCGAAATCTTATTAAATGTGGATTCTGACAAATGCAGCATAGTTGCAGCATTCTTTATCGCTGCTATACGAGGGGGTCTTGGTCATAAAGATGCATTTAAGGTTCTCGTCACTGATTATTCAGCAAGTCTCCCTGCCATTGTCAAATTGGGTATTGCACACGCAGCAGATGATGCCAACATAACAAATGATGCGATACAAAAACTCGAAAAAAAATTAAATCGAGCGAAGAAGGAGAATAGTGCATTTTATAAATCACTTTACTCCACGCCTATGACTGAAAGAAAAGATTTAAACACAAAAAAAAATTAAAGGAGCTAATGGGGTCAGCATCGAAATAGCTAAAGGGGCCAGGCTCGAAATAGTTTCGAGATGAACGGAGATTATGACTTCCATGGCACACAACAAGCGTATCGTCATCATCGCCGGACCGAACGGCGCGGGGAAAACCACGTTTGCGCGCGAGTTCCTGCCCAACGAGGCTCATTGCCCAAACTTTGTGAATGCCGACCTGATCGCTGCCGGCCTTTCGCCATTCGCACCCGATTTGGCCGCCTTCAAAGCGGGCCGGTTGATGCTGGAAGAAATAGTCGGTCATGCAAAGCGTGGAGAAAGTTTTGCATTCGAGACGACGCTTTCCGGATTGACCTATGCTCAGATGATCCCCACCTGGCGTTCATCCGGTTATGCGGTGGAGCTGGCTTTCCTGTCATTGCCGGATGTCGAGATGGC
>JBAVNP010000144.1:0-12087 GCA_049691175.1 Sedimentisphaerales bacterium | reverse complement strand
AGGATAAATTTCCTCCCCATGGAAAGTAGGGGGTTACTAAAGTAATTTTGTAACTTTTTGGAGTATAAATTTGAAAAAGCTAATGTTTATAGGAACGATTTGTATCTTGATGGCTGCATCGGCATTCGCGAATCCTACGAATGGTGCTGGTTATGATGGCGGTCAGGTCAACTATACTCGGGTTAATGGATACTATACAGGGATTGGTGGCGAGTTTACGATTCAGTCGACCGGCACCGGTCTTCTGCTCAGCAATACGGCATACGACTTGAAGACACGCGGGATTTCCGGCAGTGAGTCATTTCAAACATTCTGCTTGGAGCATACGGAATATATAACCTCGCCAATGAATGTATGGGTTAGTACGGCCAATATAGATGGCAGCCCAGGCTCACACGCCTGGATGGGTGGGACGGGTGTCGGTGATAACTTGAACCCGCAGACGGCATATCTTTACTATCAGTTTGCCAAGGGAAATCTGCAAAATTATGATTATTCTCCTGTCGGCAGTGTGCGAGCTGCCGATGCGGGACAATTGCAGAAGGCAATCTGGTTCCTGGAGGGAGAGATAACGTCCCTGAACGGTGACACCCAAGCAAAATTGTGGGTTCAGGAAGCTGTTAATGCTACAGGTCTGACCCTTGGCAGCTATATAGCATCTGGTACCCCAACTTGGGGTAACACGATAGGTGATGTGCGTGTCCTCCAAATGTACTGGGGAAGTGCCCTCAAGCAAGACCAGTTGTATTTGATGCCCACAATTCCTGCTCCAGGCGCTATTCTGTTAGGAAGTATTGGTGTTGTCCTGGTTGGCTGGATGCGAAGAAGAAAAACACTGTAACGGATTTGAATTGTGAATCATGGAGGAAATAATAAGTTCCACTTCTAAGGAAAGCAGTGGTTTACTTGGTTTGGAAATAATCTTAGGAAATAGAAATATGAAAAAGTCATTAGCTTTGATATTAATGTTACTTGCTTGCACTATATTCTCTATGCCGGCAAACGCAAACGTTACTTTTATAAACAATAGTTCGTGGGACGGTGATGCCTTAATTTTAAACAACGTTTTGGATGGGCTCTACGGTTTGAGTAACCTGACACGCATTGATGATTCAGCGGACCAGATCTGGTATACAGCAAATGGAGTCGCAACTGCCGAAGCAAAGTATGCAGGTCATGACCATGGATTCGGATACTCCATAGATGATGGCGCAAATATTACTTGGCTTGCGACCCTATTCGTGCCTTCAGACAGTACTGGGCCTTTCAATACGGCTCCTCTTCATGCTCCGTTTGTGTGGGCGTTCAAAGACAATATGGATAATACTGTTTGGTACAGTAAGGAGTCCCTCAATGATCAATCCTATGACCATATGGTAACGTACAGACTCAACACTGCCACAGAACCAACGTATATTATCTGCTGGGAAGATCTCAACCTCGGGGACCAGGACTATCAAGACCTTATTGTGAAGGTGAGCAATTGCTCCCCAGTTATTCCTGCCCCCGGCGCTATTTTGCTTGGTAGTATTGGTGTGAGCATTGTCGGCTGGCTGCGGATGAGAAAGACATTATAAAATCAATAGTTTGTAAATAAGAATTGCAAATATCAGTGAAAATTAAAGGCTGGATATATGTATCCGGCCTATTTTTTTGTCCAAAGCCAGTTTTCAGCAAATATAGAAATATCGGCGAAGTTTACTTTTCCATCATTGTTCAAATCTTCGATGCACACTTGTTCGGCAAGCCATTTATTAGCCATTTTTGCGAAGTCAGCAAAGTCAACTAAATTGTCGATATCAAAATCAGCGGGATTGCCGTTTTTGCTTGCCTGACTGGTCCCGCCATAAGCTCCCATATTAATGCGTTTGCCGTTTGGCCACGGCTCACCGCTCCAGTCTGAATTCGGGTCTCCTGCATCGATACATAAACTTGTATTCGAGTCTGTTGCCCAAATGTGACTATTTTGGTTCCATCGTCCATAAGAGCTTTGCAGATGGAAGTCCCACAATTCTGGGTCGGCCTCAGGGTCGAATGATGCAAAACAGGGTTCGCTATCCGTGTTGCCTTGTCCCCAGACTAAATTTTCACACGGGTCGTAAACACCCGTTTGCCCGCCTTGTACATCGCAGTAGGTGACGGACGCCTGGCCTTCATCCTGCAGTCCGAGTTGCATACCCTCACTTGCTGAATTTGCCCATAGAATACTGTTTTCGATGATTGCACCACCTCCAGACCAGCAGAACACTGCGCCACCGGAATAGTCGGCCCTGTTGCCGGCAATCGTGCAGTTAACTACATGGCTGGTACCCGAATAATAGCAGTTTATACCGCCGCCTGCAGCGGCATTGTTATCGATGATTATGCAGTTTAAGATATTGGGCTCGCTCCCTCCGCTAAAAATGCCGCCGCCGGTCATAGTGGCGGTATTGCCGTTTATGGTACAGCCAATTATTGTTGGCGAGCCTAAAAACTGGCAGCTTATGCCGCCGCCGTAACCATAATCCCCACCCGCTGTATTATCTTTTATTGTGGAATTAATAACAGTTACATAGCTGTAATCACAGCAAAGCCCGCCTCCGGAGCCTTCGGCATATCCATTTCTCATGATACAGTTGCGAATTGTTGGACTGCTTATGTAACAGTAGATATTTCCGCCATTATAACCTGTTGTAGAATCGGCAACCCCATTTGTGATTGTGAGTCCCCAAATAACACAGTTTGCGTCTTCACCGCGGTGGAAGTAAAAACCTCGACCTTCACCGTTTGGGTCGATAATAGTGTTTGCCGGATTATTAGGGTCTATACTGCGAATAGTAATAGATTTGCCATTTGGGTCGAGATTATAATTACCATTGCCGGTGTATAAGCCGGGTCGTATCTGGATAACATCGTCATTAGCAGCTGCGTTTATTCCCGCCTGAATTCGGCGAAACGGGTCATTATAAGTTCCGCTGCCGGGGTCATTTGGACCATTTACGTCCACGTAAATGGTATTTGACGCGATTGAAGCGGAAGTAACGGAGAGAATAACCGCCAGACCTAACAGAATCTTTATTCTGTACACTTTATATTTCCTATAAGATTTAGAGTATTGCCTGCGAATGCGCAGACTATTTAGCCGAGAGATGGATTCTGCCAAGTACCAATCCCATCCCACCAATTTGACAAATAATTAGCAGCCATTGAGTTTTGATAATCTTTATTACATTGCTCCATCGTCATTGAATATAGCTGCCGCATACAATTAAGTCCACCCATCTGCCAGGCATTTGCGCCAATACCTACAGCTTCGTTTTCAGCGTGTTTGCTGTTGACATTGTTGGATAACAATTCGGCTAGTTTTCCCGAATATGGCTGTAATACTTGCTGCCATCGTTGTTTGTTCTGTTCTTCCGCGGCAAGTATTTTTTCTAACAGGGCATTTTGCTCCTCCAGTTGTTGTTGCCGTAATGCCTTAATTTGTAATAAACGTTGTGTACGGTGCTTTCTGCTGGCAGGCGTCAGTTTTTCAAAAAAACCTATCATTGGGTCAACAACTATCCATACTAAAAACGTCGTAGCCAAACTTCCCAGAGCAATTCCTGATAACAGCTCGGAGATATTACTCGTACCTATCATTCCGACAAGTCCCGCAAAACTGCCGAGGAAAGGACATATGTCGTAGAACATCGCATAATAAACAGTGCTTGTTAGAGGATGTTCTATTTCTATCTTTTGACTTCTGTCAATCCCTCTAAAAACTGCGAACAAATATAGACTGACCAGAAAAAGGATAAGCAAGACTGAATACCCGGAAAGTGAGAATATAACCCACCATCTGAAGCCTGCCTGCCGCAAAGCCAAAACTAAAATATAGCTTGTACACAGCATAAACCACGCTGTGCTGGCGAAATGTATCAGCTTAAATATATCTTTCTTCTTCGTCGGCATTTTTTATACTTACAATAGAAATAGCAAGTTAAAAACATTTTTGGTAAAGATTTAGTTTCCGTTCCCGCTCGTCGGGCCCTGTATCAGATAATAGGTGTTAAGGCCTCGTCCGAGTGGGTCGGCGATTTCTGCTATCGTAAGCCCTATGGCACCCAAAACAGTCGGTGGAACATAAACTATATCACCTTCCTGCAAAAGAACATTTTTGCTCGTATCGCCGTTCTCTACCATTTTCACGTAGTTCAGTTCAAATACTTTGGGTCTGACAATTTTTTTATCGGCAGAAGGTCTAACTATCTGGATACGGCCCAGCCAGGCTATATTCGTCGGCTTGGCGTTTGAAATTGCGGATAGTACTGTGTCGCGCCCGGTTAAATCTTTAGAACCGGGGTAAGTTACCTGTCCTATGACATAGTAAAACTTGCTTTTGAATACTACCACACGTACATCAATGGGGTTTTCACCTGTTAGTGTATACAGCAGCATAATTTTTTCCTGCAGAGCTAATGTAAGTTCTTTCGGAGTTCTGCCCGCAGCCTTTATCTCTCCAACACCTTCAAATGAGATGATGCCATCCGGACGAATTCGCTGCCGCTGCAAATGAATCTCAGGAACCTTTGCGCAGTGAATTTCGACCTCATCCGGCGGCTGCAGAATATAATTTTCGGTATTTACATCAGTTGTGCTTGGTTTTGAGAAGGCCGCTATGTCTTTCTTATTAGATGAAAAACAACCCGATAAAACAACCAAAGCCGCCAGCAAAGCTATTAGGGCTATCTGAGTAAGAATCATTTTATATCGCATAATATACCTTTCTATTATCCGAACCTTTTAACGTTCTTTCATAAGAATGTTGCATACTTAACCTGATGCTAACTTATTATTGTACATAAACTTCCACGCTTTGTCAAGTAGTTGGCTCGCTTCTCTATTATCGGCAAAAATTATCGTTTTATACAAGTCCGAATTACCGTTTTTTAGCCGTAGTTTCTGATAGACAAATTAGCGTTTAAATGCTTTATTATAATGATGTTACATAAAATAAATCGGTTTTAACCGCCGTTTTTAACCCGATAATAATACCGTAATTTTTGCTGTCTTTCTCTTGGCTGTAACTATTGTTATACTTCTATGCTAAACACAAGATTAAAATTTGTGCCAATTCCAGTCTGAAAACAGTTCAGAAACCAGTTCTATGCCAGTTCGAAAACAGTGCCTAAGTCATTGTAGTATAAATATTAAGTGCTTTATTGACAAGTAGTTAAAAAAGGCCTTATTCTGCCTTACAAGCAGGAGGCCACAGGTTCGAGTCCTGTACCGCCCATTTTTGTACTTTCGCAAGCTCCGGCAAGCTCCAGTTTGCTTTCGCAATTATCAGGACTTGCGGCAATATGTTCAGGTGTTTCGTGTGGCTCTGTGTGGCTCGGTTCTGCTGTGGGCTGTATGTGATGATGTATGCCTTTTTCAGCGTCATTCAGGATAGTCATTTCCGCCGCTTCTTTAAAATCTGCATCGGTAACCTGCGCGTAATGCGCCATTGCGACCGCCGGCGTATTTCCTATCCACTGGCAAACCGCTTTAACGTTTCCGCCTGTCATTTTGAATAATTCTGTTTCTCGCGTTGACCGGCAGTTCTGAAATAGTTTCGGCCAAGCCTTGAGACTGGCTTGTTTAATTATCCGGCCTGTACGTCGTCAGCTCAATTGAGATTGTACAAGAAATACAAGTAAGAAGGTAATACGGAAAAGAAGGGCTTACTACAATGAATAGAAAGCTAACACAACAGGAAATTGATGCATCCCTGCATCAGTATCCGCCCATACTGACCCCCGAGGAAGCAGCCAGACTTCTACAATTGAAGATATCGACGCTGTATAGGCATCTTTCCGAAGGGAAATACAACAATGCCGTTAAGCGGGGAAAGCCTATCCGGTTTTGGCGGGACCGACTTATCCAGGATTTTATGATGGGATAAATTAAAATAAAAATCACTTGCGCTCAAATCTGCGATGCGCTACAATTGACTTTAAAATTGGATTATTTATCTCGCATAAAAAGGTGTTTATTATGAAACTAGTCAATAGAGAACGGGTTGATGGGACGCAAATTACCATCGGCAAAAGGATATATTATAAGGACGGCAAGAAAATCGCGGCGACAAAGTTTAGTGCCGAATACACCGACCACAACGGAAAGCAACTTTGCCGTTCCCTTGAAACGGCCAATACCGCTCAGGCACGACGAAAAACTCTCAAAATCCAGGAGCATCTTGAAAAGGAAATAGATATGCCAGCTCCATCACGGATTACGATTGAAGAACTGGCTGAGAAATATCTTGAGACCGTGAAAATAAAAGGTGCCGCCCCAAAAACCGTCAAGAAATATCAGGCGGATTTGAATAAACTAAAAGACTTTTGCCCTGAGAAAAATATCCGTCTTGCACGACAGTTTTCTGATAACGATCTCTACGCTTACCGTCAATACTTGGTGAATAAAGAATATGCAGACAAAACGGTGCAAGGGGCAATTGTACTTGCCAAACAGATGTTTAAATGGGCATGGCGGCAGAAGCTTATCGTCGTCTATAGTTTGGAAGCGGTATCGTTTCCAAAGGCCAAAGCCGGCCCACAGCCCTGTTTCACAACAGAGCAAGTGGACGCATTGATTAAAAAAGGCGTTGGGGAAGAAGAGTTAGCCTTTGCTTTAATGGGTTACGCCGGGCTTCGAATTGGCGAAGTGGAACAGCTAAGGTGGGAAGATATTATCGCCAAGGGAAAATTGTTTACGATGATTCATGTCCGCCGTGGCGGGTCAAACGGCACCACAAAGGACAGGGATGAAAGGTTTGTTCCTATTCACCCTGAAATCGCCAAACTTTTACCTCGTAAAAAAGGAAGTGGTGTTCTGCTGCCAACCATCAAAGCCAGAAAACTCTTAAAACGGCTCAAAACCCTCTGTGCCGAATGTAAGTTCGATAATCCTACTCAATACAAACTCCACACATTCAGGCACTATTTTGCGAGCCTGTGTGCCAACCACTGTGTCGCTTACCGCAAGGTACTGGCGTGGCTTGGACATAGTTCATCGGACATCCTTGACCTATACTACCACTTGCACGACGACGATAGCCAAAACGCCATGATGGAACTTGCAAGGTCGCATGACGAATCGGAATTTGGCCAAAATAAGGGCAACTTAAGGGCAACGGGGGAGTCTAAAATAAGCAACAATCCGCAATCGCCTGAATTACAAGAACTTATGGACGTTATTTCTGCTGAAAATAAAAAAACGGAGAGGGCGGGATTCGAACCCGCGGTACTCGGTAAAGAGCACACTGGTTTTCGAAACCAGCTCGATCAGCCGCTCCGACACCTCTCCGGCTATTGAATCGTCCCCTGTTCACCTGTTCTGACTGGGCGATACAGGACTCGAACCTGTGACCCGCTGATTAAGAATCAGCTGCTCTACCAGCTGAGCTAATCGCCCTTAGAATAAAGGGAATAGTTTACAGTTTATGGGCCTGTATTGCAAGAAAATCATCATTGCCTTAATATGCTTGCAAACACAGCTAAAAAGATGTAGATTACTGTGATTATATCGTTTATGGCGGCGTAGCTCAGTTGGTTAGAGCATGGGATTCATAAGCCCAGGGTCGGCGGTTCGACTCCACCCGCCGCCATTTTTGAATTTGAGATTTGAAATCTGAGATTTGAGATTTCAGACGCCCCCATCGTCTAGAGGCTAGGACGCCGGGTTCTCAACCCGGCAACAGGGGTTCGATTCCCCTTGGGGGTATTTTTTGCCAAAGGCAAAAAATAGAGCAGGTGAACAGTCGAACAAGTGAGCAGATGATAAAAAAACAAAGAAACAAGGAAATAATAAGGTAAAAAAACAGATAGTTCACCTGCGGTCCATTGCTCAACTATCAACTGTTCAAAAATAGAATTTCATGGAGGAAATGCTTGCCGTCAAAACAATTCAAAATAACCGTCCTTGTAGACTCAGCAACAGTCCCGGATGGAGACCGGCAATTTCTCAAACATTCTCAAAAACCAACTACCGAATACTATGTCATCCAAACCATCCGTAAACTCGGACACGATGTAACAATTATTCCCGTCGAAGACAGCCTAAAAAAACTCGCCAATCAGCTAAAAAAACAAAACCCAGACCTTGTCTTTAATCTTACCGAAGAATTCAAAGGCGATAGACGAAAAGATGTTGTTATTACTTCGTTACTCGAAAACCTCAAAATACCATTCACCGGCAGCGGCACTGCCGGCCTGACAATATGCAGAGATAAAATACTGTCCAAGCAAATTCTCAATAAACATAAAATAAATGTACCTGATTTCCTGCTTTTTCCTCGTGGAAAAACAGTCAAAACACCCAAAACTATAAAATTCCCAATGGTTGTAAAACCGGCATTCGAAGATGGCTCAGAAGGTATATCAAACGCTTCAATAGTTAATAATATCCAATCTCTCAAAAAGCGAGTCCGATTCGTTACCAAAAAATGGAAACAGGCTGCAATAGCTGAAGAATTCATAAAGGGAAGAGAATTTTATGTTGGAATAATCGGCAATAAAAAACCAATAGCCTTGCCAATCAGGGAATGTATCTTTAACACTAAAAGCCCTCGCCTTGCGACTTACCGCGTAAAATGGAATGAAAAATACCGCAAAAAATGGAATGTAAAATTCGGCTTTGCGAAACTTGATAAAGAAATAACCGGGAAAATTTGCGAAACCTGCAAAAAAGCGTATAAATTGTTGCATCTGCGGGATTATGGAAGAATAGATTTAAGATTAACGCCACAGAGAAAGGTTGTTATTTTGGAAGTAAACGCCAATCCTGATGTCGCCAAAGGCGAGGATTTGGCCGAGGCAGCTAAAAGAGCTGGAATTTTGTATGGGAAGTTTTTATCGCGGATTATTTTAGAGGCAATAGCAAGAAAAAGTTAATCCGCTTTTATTTGCGTCCTTGGGTGTCAAATTTTACTTTCAAAAATCGCGGGCGATAAATGCGGGCGTCCTGTGCCATCTGCCAGAAATCGGTAGAATTGCAGGCATAAGTAATTATCAGCTCATCCGGTTCGGAAAGCTCCGGATGGCCTTTGCCTGCATAGCAAAAATATGTTTTGTGCCATTTGCATTCCGGGCATTTGAAAACCTTATACGGCCTGCTCCACGGGCCAACCGGCGTATCCGAAACTCTCATCAATATATCCGCCGACATCCCATTCTTGGTATAAACAGCCACATACTTTTTTATCGCAGGCTGGAAACTAACCGAATACTCCGTTGCTATCCCGCCAAACAAGCCGGCTGCCTTATTAACGTCCGCGACCCAATCAGCACCATTGAAGAACCGCCAATTTTCAAAATCGGTTATTTTGCCCGGCGGCACTCGTGCAACAATCATATCCCGTCCGCCCGGCCCATTCGTCCAATCCTCGCTACAGCCATAGATATATACAAAGCCGCCATCTTTCATAACAGCAGAGCCGAAAGATAAATTGCCGTTCTGCGAATATCGGCCAAACGGAACCTTGTATTGTTTGAACCGCCAATTCAGTGGGTCATCGCCGGGATTATCAATCTGGGCCAAAGATGTGCCTATTTGCTTAAATCCAAAAACGGAGTCTTCACCGGTTTTAACTATCTGCGTAAGAAACAAATAGAGCTTCCCATCGGCCGCGACGCCGTGAGACATCCAGAAATCGCCGAGACCATCGGCAGGCGTGATAAGGGCAGTTGGCTTTCCATCTTTTGTTGTATGCCAGAAAAATCTTACCGATGCTGTTGATGGGTCTTTGCCGGATTGGAATGCAATCGTATAATTTATCATTGTCGCGTCTTTATGCCGACCATTGACTATATTGCCAATCCACGTGTCACCATATAACCAGAGCGTTACCGTATCGCTTAACGCTAATGAGTAAGCCCCATCCGCACCTGTCCAGCCCTTTTCTCTTGTGAACAGGGCATCATACTGCGGCACCGTTTTGACTGAATACTTCAGCTTAGTCGCATCGGCGAGGCCGCACAAACCAGCCCAAAGTAACATCGCCAGCGATAAAACCTTTAATTGTCTCATTTTCATTTTCTCCTGACTCCCGCAAAATGGATTAAACAACACATAATCATATACCTTTCCTGCCGGCAATCAAAAGAAAAACCGGCGGGTTTTTTCCTTCGCGTTTGATTGAATTTGATTTATGGAGTTGAGAATTTATAAGACAGAATGTAGAATAATCAAAAATGGATAACGAAAAACAAGATGAGCAGTTTATGAAGATGGCACTTGCCCAGGCGGATATCGCTCTTGAAGGCGGCGATGTGCCTATCGGCGCGGTCATCGTTTATCAAAATAAAATCATCGCCAAGGGATACAATCAGAGGCATCAGCTCAACGACCCGACGGCTCATGCTGAAATAATCGCGATTACGGCGGCGGCGGAATACATCGGCAATTGGCGATTGCACGGATGCACAATTTATGTTACTTTAGAGCCTTGCTGTATGTGCGCAGGCGCGCTTGTTCTGGCGAGAATCGACAGACTTGTTTACGGCTGCGACGACCCGAAAGCCGGCGCGGTAAAAAGTCTTTACAATATCGTGCAGGACAAAAGACTTAATCATCGGCTCGATGTAACAAGCGGCGTCTTGAGCGATGAATGCTCAGCCGTTTTGACTGATTTTTTCAGGAAGAAAAGAAATTCCACCGATAACGATTTTTAAAAGGACTAAAGATGCAAAACGACAGAAAAGTGAAGATTATGCCGTGCCTCGATATGCAGAACGGCAGAGTAGTAAAAGGCGTTCACTTCGTGAATATAAAAGACGCAGGCGACCCCGCCCAATGCGCAAAAGCCTACTGCGAGGCCGGGGCGGACGAGCTTGCGATGCTCGATATAACGGCGACTGTAGAACACAGGTCGACAATGCTCGAAGTCGTGAAGAAAGTCGCATTCGTTACCACCATACCATTTACCGTCGGCGGCGGGATAAGCGATTTGAAAACAGCCGAGGCGGTTTTTAACGCAGGTGCGGATAAAATCTCAACCAGCAGCGCGGCGTTCAAGAAACCGGCGATTATTGAGGAAATGGTAAAAGAGTTCGGCGAGGAAAAAATAACTGTCGCCATAGACGTTGATAAAAACTCTAAACTGCCCAGCGGATATGAAGTTTATATCGACGGTGGAAGGACCGCGACAGGGGTCGATGCTGTCGAATGGGCAAAAAAAATAGATTCTTTCGGTGTAAAAGTAATCCTGCCGACGAGCAAGGCAGCGGACGGCGCAAAGACTGGCTATGATTTGCCGCTGATAAAGGCGATAGCAAAAGCTACCAGTGCTGAAATTGTGGCATCAGGCGGAGCAGGCGAGATGAAGCACTTTTTAGAGGCTGTCCAGGCCGGGGCAACAGTTCTGCTTGCGGCTTCGGTATTTCATTTTAATATCATTGAGATACCGAAACTGAAAGATTATTTAAGACAAGAAGGTATAAAAGTAATTCTTTAACATAAGATTGTATTCCGGAGAGGTGTCGGAGCGGCTGATCGAGCACGCTTGGAAAGCGTGTGTGCGGGTTACACTGCACCGCGGGTTCGAATCCCGCCCTCTCCGTTTGTTAACCGCGGATTACGCGGATTAGACTGATTTAAAAGGAAGTAAAGAAAATAACATCGCCGTGTCCTTCGACTTCGCTCATGACAGACCGGCGACGGCTAAACAAAATCCACAAAAGTGGAAATCCCTTTTGTCCTTGACATAAATTGACTGTAAACTTATCCTAATTTGTCCTTTAGGGCGATTAGCTCAGTTGGCTAGAGCGCCTGCCTTACAAGCAGGAGGCCACAGGTTCGAGTCCTGTACCGCCCAATAGCCACAAAGGCACTAAGACACGAAGAAAACAGGGGGTAAAAAAAGAAAGAAAAATACCGCGGCCTTATCCGCCGTCGCCGTAGACTATGGCGGGACAAGCGGCTTGCGGCGCTATTGATGAGGGAAATCTTCTTGACTTGAATTATTAATTTTAGTAGAATTACTAAAGTCAGAGGAAGGCTTAATGTTTCACGGATGTTAAATTTTAAAGCATTTCAACAATCAATAAGGAGTGGGAAAAATGAAATACGTAATAGGACTAATAA
>JBAVNP010000143.1:0-14168 GCA_049691175.1 Sedimentisphaerales bacterium | reverse complement strand
TGGTTACACAGCTTATTTACGGTTTATTAGGCTTGCTGCTGTTGTCGGTGGTGGTTGCTGAATGGTACTGGCATTGCAAATATAATATTGTTGCGGGGGAAAGTATCCTGTTGAAAGGTCTGGTAATAATATTCACAGTGATTATGCTACTTTTTGTTATTCGTCCGATTTCTCCGGGCGGTATTATCCCTGCAATTCTGGCCGCGGCTTTGGCGGGAATCGGAGCGATATTTACTATGGTTAATTTTCCCGCATTCTACAACAACAGTTTCGCAATTTTTGTAAATACCAATCTTGCTGTAGTTCTTTCTTTCGTAGTTGGTTTATTTCTGGCAGCCTGGCTGTTTGGGCGAACTGAAGAGGATGAATATGACAGTAAAATCTTTACTGTTGCGTTTGCACTTGGTGCGATAGTGATGCTGTGGGTGATTCTTACCGAAGAGATATATCTTTACTTTTATTGTTATAATCGTTTTGCGAAGATTTTGGAAAACTGGAGATTTCTTGCCCAGATGTATATATCTGTAATGTGGGCAATTTACGGCACGGTTTTAATGGTAATAGGATTCTGGCGAAAGGTCAGAATTTTGCGGTATATCGGTATCGGTCTATTTGCGATATTGCTGGTGAAGGTATTTTTAATAGACACTCAGGAAATTAAAAATATATATCGTGTTACAGCTTTTCTGGTTACCGGCATTACTCTGGTAGGCATATCGTATCTTTATCAATATTTGAAGAAAAAGGGTTTTTTTGATGCTTTATTCGTAGATAAAAAACTTTCAGATTAGCGGCAAACAAAAAACCCCGACTTTTAATCGGGGTTTTTTAAATCAAATATCTGTGTAATCTGCGAAATCTGTGGTTTCGTGACTAACGACTTTCTAAATCTAACGGCGAAACGTAATCACCGGATTTTTTACCAGCCGCTTCGAGCCGTTTTTTCTGCTCTGCCAAAACCTTAAATACCTCGGCCGGCGCCTCGGCAACATTTTCACGATGAAACTTCTCAACGCGGTCTATCTTGGCAAGGTTCTCTTTTACGCGGATTGTAAACTGGTTAATATAATCCTGCTCGGTATAGTCCTTTTTGAGGACTTCTTTAAATAACTTTTTAAGGTCTTCATAGCAGGGGATTAAACCTGTCGGAGCGACCATACAGCCTGCTTCGTTATGTATTCTAAGCTCCATCCATTTTACCCAGACGTGTTTGTCGCGGACGCCGTTGACGAATTTGCCGGCGCTGTCCCGCAGGAAATAATTTACGCCGAAAACAAACGGCGGCTTTTTGAATTTTTTGCCGAAATCCAGATTATTCTTTACATATTTGCCAAGTGAAATAGCGACAAAATCCTGAATGCTCATCAAATTTATTTCCGGTATGCCTTCCTTGCCGACAGTCGCGAAAGTCGTTTCAGTTTCCAGCGATGCTCCGTAGGCGATAATGCCGTGTTCCCAGTCGAAGCCCTGCTGGCAGGGCACATAAGATTTCGCATCGCGTCCGCCGTACATAACGCCGGACAGTTCTACTCCTTTAGGATTTTCCAATTCAGGGTCGCAATTTTTCAGTGCGTGCAGCGCGACAGCATAGCGTGCGTTCTTATGAGCTAATGGAATCTCATTGCCCTTTGCGTCTTTTTTGCCTTTATGCCAGGCACCTGAGAAATTTTCGCCGTCGGCGGGCGTATCGGTTCCCATGCCGAGCCAATAAGGTTTTCCGTCTTTTACCAGCACATTGGAAAATATCACTTCGCCCGGCCTTGTCAGCATTTCCCAGATTGCCGGGTCGTCTTTTGCGGTAACATTTTGGATGATACCGAAGATTCCCGCTTCAGCGTTTGCAGCCATACATTTTCCGTTCACAGCGCGGAAATAAGCAATGTCGTCGCCAAGTATGGTTTCACCCGGCAGCATAGCCGTCGAAGTTTTGCCGCAGGCGCTCGGGAAAGCGCCGGCCAGATAAGTCTTTCTGCCGCCCTTGCCGTAAACACCGGCAAGAAACATATGTTCGGCCAGCCAGCCTTCTTTGTCGGCTTTACGGATAGTCAGCCGCAGCGCAAGTTTTTTCAATCCTATCGTATTCCCGCCATATTGTGTGTTAACGACATAAACGCTGTCTGTTGTGTAGTCGATGTAGATTCGTTTTTTGTCGGATTCGACGCTGACCATACGGCTGTCCATTTTGCCGCAGGAGTGCACCGTAGCGAAAAATTTTGCCTTTGCTCCTAATCGTTTGAATTCTTCGTAACCTAATCGGTACAGCAGGTTCATACTGTGCGAGACGTAAAATGAATCGGTGCACTCAACGCAGGGAATGCTGAAATCGGAATTGTTTGGTCCCAGCGTCATAAAGCGGACACTCATAATTCTGCCCTTCATTGAACCGGCTAACAATCCGCAAACCTCGGCCAGACCCTCTTCTCTTTCGATTTGGTTAAGCGCCTTGCTGAGTGTATCGTTTTTCGGAACGAGGTATTTTGTAACTGTTCTGTCGCGTCCCTGGTCTTCCATTCCATCAAAGTGGATGGTATGCCCCTTTATCTTCAAAGGTTTTTCTTCGCCGGTTGCTACTGCCTGTTTATGGGTATATTCGATATCTTCCGGCTTATCTGTGGAAACAAAAACGCTTGCCGGCTTTGTCAGTTCAATGGCATCTGCCACAAACTGATAAAGCTTATCGTTTGCGATAGCCGTTAGTTTGTTAAAATTGTCTTTGTCTAATTTTTCCTGCAAAAACTGTTTAGCATTTTGTACAGCCATAGTGCCTCCGACCTTTAAAAATGGGTTATTTTTGTGGTTTTTGCGATTATCTTCTGTCTGGGATGTGCAAAAACCGCCAGATATTAGAAGTTTTGGATGTAAAAGTCAAATATTTTATGATTATATTTTTTATCTGGTTGTATTAAGTCCGGTAACAGGTTTTTAAAATTCGGCTAAACCGGCAAAACCGTCCATATCGGCCTTTTCAGTTCCATTGTTTTCAAGACATTACAACTCCTGTATTCTTTTTTAATATTTTATAAATTTTTCTTGACAGAACTATCGGACGATGTTATCGTAGTGTTTAATGAATGGCCTTAAAAGGGCTGGGCAGAATTATAACTTAAAATGCTATTATACCGTTACTTTGTTATCATATCTTTTTGAGCCCATCTTTTTAAGTCCTCTTTTAGTGCAATTTGAAAGTTAAAGCGTTTTTTCTACAGCAGTCTGGTTTTGCATCTTTGGAGAAACTACGGATTTCAGCGGTAATTTGGCAAATTAAGTGAAATAGTGCTGTTTTTCGGCCGAAAATAGTTATTAACAAAAAGATTTGTGATTCGCCGGCCTAAGACCGAACTGTGCAGTAAGTTGTTCTTATAAATTTTACAGTTGTTGCCGAGGTCAGCACTTTTGCGAATCGCTTGGTAATTTTGAAAGGGAAAAAAAATGAAAAAGAAAGGTTTTACACTTGTTGAATTGTTGGTGGTTATCGCAATTATCGCTATGTTGCTTGCGATTCTGATGCCTGCCCTCGGTAAGGTAAGGCAGCTTGCTCAGCGTATTATGTGCGGTACGAACGTAGGCGGTCTCGGAAAAGCAATGTTGACCTACAGCAGCGATGATAAGTATGAGTCGTATCCGATAGCCGGCCCCTCCGGCACAACATTGGATATAGGTACGACTGGGACAGAACCCCAATGTTCGTGGTCATGGTATTTAAAAGCTGTACCCGGCACTTCCGGCACTACCGGTAATCAGCCAACTGGTCCTTGGACGTCCACTCTTAGCGCAAATCTCTATCTTCTGATAAAATATGCCGATGTATCACCCGACCAGTTTGTATGTCCCGGCAGCGATGAAAAGAAGTTTCAATTGGCACTATATAGTATAGGCAGTGCGGGCACTGTCGGCACAAACTTTACAGAGGTTTGGGATTTCGGCGGCAGGAAAGAGACGATAGATACAACCTTGAAGCCCAATTACCGTGCCGGCAGAGGTCACAACAGCTATAGTTATCAAATGCCATTGCCTTGGGTCGCCGGTGGTTCAAGTGTCGTCGGCGGTTCAGCATTTCCCATAACTACTACTTCTAATCCTGCCAGAGCGGTTATGGCCGACAGAAGTCCATACTGGGACAGTAAGAATACTGGCGCAAAGTTATACGATTGGGATCCCGCTACCACGGCCTGTAAAATAATTCCTGATTCTATACCTGCCGGGAACAATGTATATCATCAGAAGGACGGCCAGAATGTTCTGTATGCCGACCAGCACGCCAAGTTTGAAAAGAGCGCCAATTGCGGTGTAGAACAAGACAATATTTATACAACGTGGGGAAAGGCGACTACCGATATAACAGAAACAGGCTGCCCGAAGGCAAAAATTAAGCAGGTTGGCGGTCTCACTACATTGCCGGGGCAAGCGACCGGTAAAGCTTCTATGGCGAACGATTCTCAGGATGCGGAAGATAGTTTCCTCCTGAGTGATTATAACTAATTTAGAAAAAACAGACTGTAATCAGGCTGCAGTCGTTGCCAGCCTTTCGCCTTCGCGGTGAAAGGCTGGTTTTTTTATTGTTTTTCTTCTTATCTAAATCCTTTGCAAAACGGACCATTTCTTATTAAAATCACCTTTCCCTTATTAAGATTTTTAAGGTAATAGGAGTTGTTTGTGGCAGCAAAAACGCTTACTTATAAAATTCTCGAACAGCATCTTGTTGACGGCAGGCTGGAAAAGGGACAAGCCATCGGCATAAAAATTGACCAGACCCTTACACAGGATGCTACCGGCACAACCGCGTTTTTACTGTTTGAGTCTATGGGCACAGAGCGGGTAAAAACCGAACTTTCGGTAAGCTATATCGATCATAATATGAGCCAGTTTGGCCCGGAAAACCACAATGACCATCTTTATCTTCAGAGTATCGCCGCGAAGACCGGCGTATATTTTTCCCGGCCGGGAAACGGCATTTGTCATCAGGTTCATCTTGAGCGTTTCGGCAAACCCGGCACAACGCTTTTAGGCAGCGATTCACATACCCCGACCGGCGGCGGTATGGGGATGCTTGCCATTGGCGCCGGCGGCCTCGATGTTGCCGTTGCGATGGGCGGCGGAGCGTTTTATCTTGCCTGTCCGAAGATTATCGGCGTAAAACTTACCGGAAAACTGCCGCAGTGGGTTGCGGCCAAAGATATAATTTTGAAACTCCTCGGTATTCTTACCACCAAAGGCAATGTCGGCTGCGTAGTCGAGTATTTCGGGCCCGGCGTTGCAGCGATTTCTGTGCCGCAGAGGGCAACCGTTACTAATATGGGTGCAGAACTCGGCGTAACGACAAGTATTTTTCCATCCAATGAGCAGACGCGAAAATTTCTCGCTGCTCAAAACAGGGAAAAAGACTATCAGCCTTTAGCCGCTGATGATGGTTGCGAATACGACCGGATAGTAGAAATAGACTTAGCAGGGCTTGAGCCGCTTGTTTCCTGCTCACCTTCGCCGGATAATATCAAAACTGTAAAGTCTCTGGAAGGAACAAAGGTCAATCAGGTTATCATCGGAAGCTGCACAAATTCAAGTTTTACAGACCTGATGATGGTTGCAAAAGTTCTCAAGGGAAAAACAGTTCATCCGGCAGTGGAATTTGCCATTGCTCCGGGCAGCAAACAGGTCCTGGATATGCTCGCGGCAAACGGCGCGTTAGCCGATATTGTTGCCGCGGGGGCAAGAGTTCTTGAAACTGCCTGCGGACCGTGCATAGGTCTTGGTTTTTCACCTGCGGACGGCACGGTATCCGTGCGGACTTTTAACAGGAACTTTGCCGGCAGAACCGGCACGAAAGAAGACAATGTTTTTCTGACGAGCCCCGAAGTTGCGGCTATCGCGGCTTTGAAAGGCGAAATCATCGACCCTCGAAAAGCCGGGATTGAATATCCCCAAATCGAACTGTCTGAAAAATTCCTTATTGACGATAATATGATTCAAAAACCGCTGCTGCCTGCCGAAGCGAAAAAAGTTAAGATTTTGCGAGGCTCGACTATTGTTGTTCCAGAGGCGGCAACGAAACTGCCGGACAATCTGAAGGGCAAAGTGCTTTTAAAGTGCGGCGATAAAATTACCACAGACCATATTATGCCGGCAGGGGCGTTTTTAAAGTATCGCTCGAATGTGCCGGAGTATTCAAAATATGTTTTTAATAGTTTTAATGAGCCCAGTAAGCCAACCTTTGCCCAAAAGGCACTTGAACTGAAGAAAAAAGGGGTCGCGGGTATTGTAATTGCGGCGGAAAGCTATGGTCAGGGTTCGAGCCGTGAACACGCGGCTCTGTGTCCGATGTTCCTCGGCGTTCGTATGATAATCGCAAAGAGCATCGAACGTATTCACAAAGCGAATCTGATTAACTTCTGTATTTTGCCGGTTGAATTCGAAACCCCGGCTGATTATGAAAAAATTAACGCCGACGATGAACTTGTGGTGGAAAATCTTAATGCCGCGATAAAATCTGCGGATGTAATTACCATAAACGATAAAACCGAAGGCCTGATATTCAAATGCAGGCTTAATCTTTCCGCCAGGGACAGGCAGATTCTTCTTGCCGGCGGATTATTGAATTACACAAAAAATAAATGAGCGGAAAAATTGTAACAATCTTCGGCACAAGCAGCGTCAAAGAGGGCGATAAAGTTTTTAATCTTGCGTATGAGCTTGGCAAATTATGCGCACAGGCCGGCTTTACAATCGCCAACGGCGGTTACGGCGGAACAATGCTCGCTGCCGCAAAAGGGGCGAAACAGGCCGGCGGAAAAACAATCGGCGTAACTTGCTCGGCCTTCGGTCCAAGAAGGCCGAATGAATTTATAACGGAAAATATAATTACTGAAAATCTTGCCCAAAGAGTGGCGAAACTCATCGAGATTGGTGCGGCTTATGTTGTTTTGCCCGGCGGGACAGGCACACTGCTTGAGCTTGCCGATGTTTGGGAGCTTACAAACAAAGGATTTGTAAATCCGCCAAAACCGATTATACTATTAACTGATTTTTTCAGGCCGTTGCTGGATATTATCGCGGCCGATGACAAAAACAGCGTTAAACTTATAACTATCGCTCAAACGCCTGCGCAGGCTGTGGAAATTTTGAAGGAACGTATTTGATATGAAACGCACGGTGGCAGTAATCCTGTTTTTGATTTTTTCTAACGGCCTTGCCGCTTTCGGTCAGAATCACAGGCAGATCGCCTTACAGGACGGTCTTATGCTGGACGGCATTGACGGCAAAATCTCATCCGAAAACGGCCTATGGTATTTTTCAGTTTTCGAATCTTTAACAGACGGTAAAGGCTCTCTAAATACCGATACCCCTGTTCAAATTCTCCCTTCGGGTATGCTTGAAAAACTTGCAGGTGTCGTAAGCGATGAGAACAAAAATTTCCGCATCTGGGGCAAGTTTACAAGATACCACAACAAAAATTTTATTTACCTTTCATATTTTATTCCCGTCACCGAGGCCAATCAGCCGCCGTCTGCGACAGAAGAGCCGGATTATGCCGACCCAAACGAGGAAAAGATTATTCCTGATGATGTTCTGGCAATGCTGCGGCCCAAGAGAACAATAAACCTCGCTGAGCTTAAAAAACCGTTATCAACCGGGTCCGACGGCATAATAGCCGACAGAACAGGCTTTCTCAAAAAAACACAAGATGGCTTTTATTTCAATTTTGACGCGATTGGCAGAAACATCGACTCGTTTTCTCTGCCGCTGCTTAATTGTGAAGTGCTTGAGAATATAATAAAACAGCAAAATAGTTCGGCTGAACCTTTGCGATACAAGATTTCAGCAATTGTAACAGGCTATAAAGGCAAAAATTATATGCTTCTCCAGCGCGCAACGAGAGCTTACAGTCACGGCAATTTCGCAAGATAAATTATGAAAAAAGAACTGCGAAAAATATTGATACCCCATACTGCGACGAATTTCGAGCGAATACTTTCTGATTTGCGTGCAAAAATAGGTGAAAAAGCGACGTTCAATCCTCGCAGCCCCGAAGGAATAAAAGTTGCAAAGATTATTGAAAAGGTATGGGATAGCGGTGATAAAGCAGTTGCTGCCTATACTTACCAGTTTGATAAAATAAAACTTTCGCCTTCACAGTTCAGGGTAAGCCGGCAGGAGTTAAAAAAAGCTCATCAGCAAACCGACAAAAAACTGCTTTCGTCAATCAGAAAGGCAATCGCTAACGTAAAAAAATACCAAAAAGAAATTTTTATCGGTTTGGCAAAAAACATTTCCGGTCCTGCTGGAATAAGATACACGGCGATAAAACGGGTTGGTATTTGTGTTCCCGGCGCTTCCGCTCCTCTGCCTTCGACTGTAATTATGACGGCAGTCCCGGCACAAATTGCCGGTGTTAAAGAAATCGTTGTTGTTTCACCACCTCGATATAATGGCAATATTCACCCTGTAACTCTTGCGGTATGTTTCGAGCTTGGTATCAAAGAGGTTTATCGTATCGGCGGCGTTCAGGCCGTTGCCGCCTTGGCGCTCGGCACAAAAACAATCAAACCTGTCGATATGATTGCAGGCCCCGGTAACCAGTGGATTTCAACCGCAAAAAAAATGCTCTTCGGCCGGGTAAAAATTGATTCTCTTGCGGGGCCGAGCGAAGTCCTGATAATTGCCGATGATTCCGCAAAACCCGCTCTTGTTGCCGCTGATATGTTAAGCCAGGCTGAACACGCACCGGGAAGCGCATTACTTTTTACACATTCAAAAAAATTAGCTCGAAAAGTCATTGGTGAACTTGAAAAACAACTTGCTCGCCTGCCTCGCCGTGGTCAGACAACACAGTGTTTAAAGCGATATAGTGCTGTTGTAACATTTAAAAATATTCAGCAGTGTATTGAATGGGCGAACAAATTCTCAATAGAACATCTTGAAATTCAGTGCGGCAAAAAAAGCAAACAGATTGCTTCAAAAATTGAAAACGCGGGCGCAATCTTTATCGGCGAGTATAGCCCTGTTGCTGTAGGCGATTACTGGGCAGGGCCGAGCCATACATTGCCGACAGGCGGCTGCGCAAGATTTTCGAGCGCTCTTACCAGCAATGATTTTGTCAAATCAATAAGTATTATCGAATATGACAGACGGAAGCTGAAAAAAAGTGCCGATGATATTATCCGTCTTGCGCAGGCCGAAGGTCTTGACGCCCATGCGAACAGTGTTAAAATAAGATTTGAAGAGGATTAAATTCGATAGCCTCTTGTTGTGAAATTCAACTTTTATATTGGAGGAACAAAATGAACAGCGACAAAAAGTATTCTCAATTTGCTCTGATTCGTGAAATGATGCAAACACCCGACATCCTGCGCCGCTTTGCCTTGAAGAACGCGGACAAAGTCATTGCATCCATCAAACAGCAGGGAAAACTCTTTTTCACCGGCGAAGGTTCAAGCCGAATTTTCCCAGCCAAGAACGCGATGTATTGTGCAAAAAGGGCGGGATACAAATTGAATCTCGCGACCGAAGGCGGCCTCCAGGCGTGCAGTTATGACCTGTCCGATTTTGTTGTCTTCGGCGCTTCTAACAGCGGCCAGACAAAAGAAGTTATCCGTCTTTTTGACAGGTTGAAAAATATCGGTCACCAGCATCTTTATGCTCTTACCGCCAATCAAAACACAAAACTCGAAACTCTTGCCGGGCAGACATTCCTGTTAAGCTGCGGCAAGGAAGATGCCGTAGCCGCGACGAAAAGCGTTGCCGAGCAGGCATTGTTTTATCAGGCTCTTTTGGCTGCGATGCAGAATACGGACATCAGCAAAAAGTTTGCTCAGCTTGCCGATGCCTTTAATCAGGCCCTTACAATGCCGATAGACAAAAAAATCATAAACGCGATAGCGTCGGCGGGCACGATTTACTTTGCCGGTCAGAATGACGGCGTCGCCGAAGAGCTTACGCTCAAAACCAACGAAATCACTCGTAAAAAAAGCGATTATCTCGAAGGCACTTATGCCGTTCACGGTGTTGAGGAGGTTATGAACTCTGACGATGTTGTTATTCTTATCAACCCCTTCAAGAGTGAGCTTGAGAAGATAAAACAGACTCTTGCCGATGGCGTAAAATTAAAGGTCTTTGCTGTCTGCGATGAGGACACCATTTTCCCGACGATAAAAGTTCCCGACATCGGCGAGCTTGGCAATTACGTCTATCTTGCTGCCGGTTGGAACATACTTGTCGAGACAGGCGTCTTTCTGGGCATAAATCTTGACAAACCTCAAAGAGCCAGAAAAGTCGGCAATGAGTTTATGGGCTGACAGCCTTATATTAAATCTTCAAAGCCCCCGTTTTTCGGGGGCTTTTTTATTTGCTAAAGTTTTTAGCTGCTGATATACTTAATATTTACATATTCTTTAACTGCTTTTGTCTTTTAAAGATTAGAGGCTTTTAAAATATGCAATTACTGCCTATAAAATTGCTTTTCAGCCCTTTGAGAATTGCCTTTCTGATTTTCTGGTTCTATCTGTGTATGTATCTGGTTCAGCGATTCCAGTTTAGTCCTATAATACCCAAAAAATTAAAAGCCGGTATGAATATCCTGATTCTGGTTTTTGGCCCGCTTGTTTTGTTTGTTTTCGTCGTGGCCGAAGCGGTTCAAAAAGCGCATCTGCACGGCACCTCTTTTATTGAAGCTGTTAAAAACGCCCTGGGCAAAGCTGCTCAGGTTGTAAGTTCAGTTCATTTTGCCGGCGCACGCGGCAAGGATTCAATCCTGCTTCTCGATTCATCCGGCAAAAATCTTTTTGAGGTATATGGCAGTGCCAAAGACAGCAAGGACGATAAAAATATCCTCGAACATACGCAGGGAATAATTGCCAATGCCGTCGAGGCCCTTGCCAGTGATATTCTCGTTGACCCTGTCAGCAGTGATAAATATGTGGTGCGGTATCGGATTGACGGAACGCTCAGAGCCGTTGAAGAGGTATCTTTTCAGCATTGTGTTGCGGTAGTCAACAGTATAAAAGCTATTTCCGGTATGGATATTGCCGAGAGGCGTCGTCCGCAGGACGGCGCTTTCGTAGCTAAAACTACCGATGGCGATGTTTCCTTTCGCGTGGCAAGTGCCGGTGTTCTCCACGGCGAGAAACTTTCAATAAGAATTCTTAATCAGGTCGCTACGCAGATTACACTTACTGATGTGGGGATGGATGAGAAATATCGGCAGCTCGTAAAGGATAAGGTTACTCATCAGTCGGGAATGATTCTCGTCTGCGGTCCGACAGGCAGCGGAAAAAGCACTACTATGCAGGCGATGCTTCGCGAGCTCGATTTTAATACCCGCAATGTAATAACCATCGAGGACCCTATAGAATATGTCTTGCCCCAGGCCAGCCAGATAGAAATAAATCCCAAGGCCGATATAACATTCGCCAAAACACTCCGTAGCGTTCTCCGTCAGGACCCCGACGTGATATTCGTCGGCGAAATCAGGGATGCTGAAACCGCCATGACCGCTCTCGGTGCTTCTCAGACGGGTCATCTTGTTTTTTCGACTCTGCACAGCAGCAGTAATGCCGCAGCTATAGTGCGCCTGATGGACCTCGGCGTAAAGCCGCTTCTGATTTCATCAGCGATTGACCTGATAGTCTCACAGAGGCTTATTCGCAAATTGTGTGACAAATGCAAGACCGTTGCCAATTTCGATGAAACGCAGCTTGAAAAATTCAGTGACAAGAATGTAGATACAGACAAAATAATGCAGCCGGTAGGCTGCAAGTTCTGCGGCGATACCGGATACAAAGGCAGAACGGCAATCTTCGACATTATGATTCTCGACGACATTGTCAAGGCTCAGATTCTTTCGGCCGATTTTTCAGTAAGTAAATTCAAAAATGTCGGCGATGAACAATACAGAACAAATCTGAAAAAACAGGCGATAAAACTTGTATTGGCCGGTATTACCGGTATCGAAGAAATGAAAAGAGTAACGTCTAATCTCGGTTGATTAAAAATGTTTAAACTGATAATAATAGCAGCCGCACTTGTATTCGCCCTTATCGGCTACAGGAAAACCTTCTATCCGGGCTGGGCTGTTTTATTCAACTTACTCATTGCTGTTTACATAAGTATAATGTCGGCGCCGCAGATTGTTGACAAATTCCCGGATGTCAGGATTTATCTTGGCAATTATACCTATTCCGCCGCCATTTTTGCAATGGCCGTCGTTATTTTTATTGTGCTGCAGGCTTTTGCCTTCAGATTTTTCACGGCCGTTAGTATCGTATCTTTCCCGAAATTATTAAATGGTCTCGGTGCTGCCGTTCTCGGTTTTCTGACGGGTTCTGTAATTGCAGGCTTTTTGCTTTTCCTGATAAACATAACTCCGCTGGTCGATAATTCGACTGTCAGGTCTTTTACACAGGATAAACAAACATCCGATCGTACCAACGGTGTTGTGCTCGTATCCTGTGATTTTATCCACAATATTTCTCTTCAGCCCAATCCGGTAGGAGTTGACAAGCAATTGGAGAGCATTTTGGAGAATTGGAGGAAACTTGTAACAGAAGCGAATACTAAAACCCCTGCCAAATCCGAGCCGAATAAAATAGAAATCGTTAAATAATCGGCTATCAGCTCCGAGCCGAATAAAATGGAAATCGTTAAATAATCGGCTGTCAGCAAATCAAATAAATCGCACGCATAAATAAATCGCACGCATAAATAAATCGCACGCATAAATAAATCGCACGCATAAATAATCGCACGCATAAATAATCGCACGCATAAATAAATCGCACACGTAAATAAATCACACATAAATAAGTCACGCACGTATTTTTGCTTAACACTCTATGGAATAATGACTTACGTTAAAAACGCGTTTCTGCGGCGTAGCTATTTTGCCAAATTTTCTAATTTTACCTATTTTAACTAAAGATTTTCTATTCAGCCTCCCGATACACATTATAGATTGCCCATTTTAACATATTGGAAACAAAAGTTAAAAAGGGCAAAATAAGAGTCGGCAATGGATTTGGGTTAACGATTCGAAACAGAGATTTTGGAGACTGACAGATGATTGACGAGATTTTTTTACAGCGGTATCTTGAAGCGCTATTGACAGGCGACAGAAAGCAGTGCAGGGGCATAATTGAGGAAATTCTTCATCACAACAGTGCTTCTATAACAGGCATTTACAGCGATGTAATCTGGCCGATGATGATGGAAGTCGATAATCTTTATCGCAACGAAAGAATTACATCGGCACAGGAACATCTTGCCACCCGAATAAACCGCACTATCGTTGACCAGCTTCAAAATAAGCTGCCGCGCCAACAGCAGACAGACAGAAAAATTGTCATCTGCAGCTCGCTGCGCGAGACGAGCGAACTCGGCGGACAAATGATAGCTGATATGTTCGAAAGCGCCGGTTGGGATGTAAGATTCATCGGCGGCGGATTAAGCAATGACGATATACTTGCCTACATCCACGAGTTCAGTCCGGAGATTCTGATAATCTACGGCACAGAACCGAGCGAAACGCCTGAGATTCGCAGTATAATCGACCGTATAAGAGGAATAAACGCATGGCCGAATATGAAAATAATGCTCTCAGGCGGCGTGTTCGGACGCGCAGAAGGATTGTGGGAGGAAATCGGAGCAGACCTGTTCGCAGCAAACGCAGTCGAAGCAGTGCAAATCGCATCAGATGAAAGTCAGGCGCAATGCCAGCCTGTAAGAACCATAAACCAACGTAAAAGAAAACAGTTGGCAATGTCAGAACAAAATATCACAGATGAATAATCAGCCAGCGATTGTAAATGAGGGGATTATCCGCTGTGTAACAATCACAGCGGATTTTTTTTGCGCCTGTTTTTACATATGCGCTACAATGCGGCGGGTAAATTTCGTGTTGTGCTGTAAGTCATTTTACACATCGATAGAAAAATAAGGACTTACGGTTAAAAGACCATACGAAAATAAAGGGGTTATGCGCGATTTTTTCGCAAAAATGCGCAACTTTTTTTGATATTCGCGCAACTTAGCTAAAAAAGAGGTAGTTTTTAACCACGGATTACACAGATTTCACGGAAAAGTAAGAGAAAATCATAACTTTTTACGAGTTTTTTCGAGTTTTTAGGGGATTTTAGGGTGAAAAATGATACTTGATAACTATCAAGCAAAGGTGAAAAAAAATG
>JBAVNP010000142.1:0-13224 GCA_049691175.1 Sedimentisphaerales bacterium | reverse complement strand
CCTCAGACCGTATGTGCCAGGCAGGTCTGATTTGAACACCCATCATCTTAAGAGGAATTAACTGACTGCCGAACTGCATAAATCCGGCAATTATCACACAGCAAGCCTGAAAATAAGCCTGTGCGCTGAGATTGCTGACAAACAGCCAGCTGCCGAAATACAGCGAAACTACCATTACAACGTTTAGAATTATCGGTGCAAACGCAGGAAGGGCGAAATGCCGATGTGAATTAAGAACGCCCCCTGCTATCGCCTCAAGGCATATCAGAATCATATAAGGCAACATTATGCCCGTAAGCGAAAGCTTTAGTGCTATCGCGGACATCGGCGAAAAGAAAAAATACCATACCCAGATTATTATTTCCCCGGCCAGAACAACGCCTGCGAGAATTACAAAAATAACACTCAACACTGTCGAAGCAAGCTGCTCAGCGGACCGGCGGTCTTTGATAAGCTCCTCGCTGTAAACAGGTATCAGAGAACTCGATGCAGCCCCTTCTCCGAAAAGGCCGCGAGCAAGATTGGGTATCATAAACGCGATTACCCAGCTGTCCATCAGCTCGTTAGCCCCAAAAAAGAACGCGAAGGCCATATCTCGCAGCAAACCTGTTACGCGACTGACAATTGTAAGTAAAACTGTTTGTCTGAATCCCTTAAACATTTGGAAAAGTTATATCCTCAGGAAACGATTTTTGCAACGATATAACTTTTAGCCCCCGCCGTTAAATATCTTTCTGACCGGCAACAGCCAGCACAAACGCAAAGACCTTATTTGCGCCGGCCTCTTTTAAAATCTTTGCGCACTCACTCAGCGTCGCACCGGTTGTTTTGATATCATCAATAAGACAAATATTTTTACCCTTAAAATTATGACCCTTTCTGACGGCAAACGCACCTTCGACATTTTTTCTCCTTGCCGCAACCGTAAGCTCAATCTGTTGCTGAGTATGGCGAATACGAACAAGGTCTGTATTGAATTGAGCATCGCCAAAGTTCAAACCTTTAGCGATTAACGCAGACTGATTGAAACCCCTCTGAAACCTTCTGAGCCAGTGCAGCGGCACCGGCACTATAAAATCCACCGGCTCTGGAAAATCCGCTCGAACAACAGCATCCCTGGCAAGATTCAAAAACGGTTCGAGAAGATATGTTCGGTCGGCCAGTTTGAACTTCACAATCAGAGTACTTAACGGCGGCTTGTAAATCCCGGCGCAGGCAATCGAATCAAAGTTAAAATTTTCCCCTCGGCAGTCGGCACAGCCATCGGGCAGCCGGGCGAATACGCTTAATTCCTTTCCGCAGCGCAGACAATATGAATCGACTATGCAAAACCCCAGATTCTGCCAGCAATCGGAACAGAAATGCTTGTCGTCCTCACCAATAGCCGAATTGCAGCAGCGGCAATAATTCTGCCAGACTGCCTGACGAAGGTTTCTTAAAAAATTTCCCGCTGAATTTAAAATCCTTTTCACGCAGGGCTATTATAAAAAACCGCCGCAGAAAAATAAAGTAATTTAATTACTCAAGGTTATAAGCGCTGTTATCCGGCGAAAGAAAACCGATTTTTTCGCTATGGGTTTCGTTGTATCTGTCGAGAGACTGCTTGCCGATAGGGTCGGTATCAGTAAATCGGTCATTCCATAACTCGGCGTGTCCGTCGCAAAAGGTAACATTGGTCTTGCCTAAATGGCGGTAGCCCTGTGTTCCAGCTGCCCGCCCCGGATCGCTGAAAGAGGCATCTTGTGAATTGGAAAAAGGAGCCCGCATAAATTTGTTCGCCCCGGCGCTATATTGGCCGTCGCCGAAAATGACAGTCTTGGATGGCCTTTTTACTTTCGTTGTTTTGACTGAATCGTACGGCAATACCGTTTCGTCCATTCCTATATAGCTGGTATTGTAGTTATATCCGGTATATGGATCGGCAAGCCAATTATGGTCTCCCTTGAACGAAGGGCATTGATGTACTTGTTCAATTGTATCTTTCTGCCAGAGAAGTCCGGGCTTGACCGTTTCAGTGGCCGGAGTTGTACTCCAGTCTTTGTAGGTAGTAAAGTCCCACGAGTAGTAATACCTTATACCGCCAACCCGTTCTGTGTAATAAGCCAAAGGATAATGGTTGTTATATGAGCAGGTATAATTTATTGCCGCAATCGACATCTGCTGTAAATTGTTCAGACAAAACACCGATTTGGCCTGCTGGCGCGCCCTGCTCAATGACGGCAGAAAAATACATAACAGCATCGCCGTTATGGATATCACGACCAGCAATTCAACTAAAGTAAAGCCTTTGGATTTTTGCGAAAACACAATTTATTCGATTCCTTTCAGTCGCAACCCCAACTGCAGTCCAGCCAGCTATCGACAAACACACTCAAGTCTATTATGTTTATAACATTATCTGAATGTAAATCGGCTATCCTTGCAGGTTCATCGGGTTCTGTAAGATTATCCAGCCAAAAACCTGCAAAAACAGCAAAATCCCTGAAATCGACACGGCAGTCTTTGGTCAAATCTCCGACCGGATAAGGATGCTTCCAGTCTCCGCAACTGCTCACATCGGAGACAGCGTCAATTTCCGCCGTCCCACTACCGGACTTGTCGTCGATACGCACATACTGAAACCATTTTATGCCGGTATTTTCATCAATAGGAATATCAAGTCGGTCAATATCATAACCCGTGCCGCCGGCAGAATTGCCGTAAGTCCGGCAAATTTGCGCAACGGTATTACCGTCAAAAGATGCAAATGTAAGCGAAGAGTCAACAGGCAGGGTCGGATTTGTCGGCTCTGCCCACCAAAGATTCCAACTGCCGAGATTCGAGTCTGGATTATTCGGGTCATATACCCTTCCAAGCGTCGGGGCGAAAGAATCGCAGAACGGCCCATCGTTGGCGCCGGCAGGCAGTTTAATAAAATTAGAATCGCCGCTCCCAAAGTTTACATCGGTTGTAAAACTGTACCATATAATGCCATCTTGACTTACAGAAACAATACCCGGCTCATACAAACCATTGGCGCCGACTGTCGTCAAAGAAGGATCACCGTTTGTCCAGCCCTGATTGTAGCCAATTGTCTGTTGAGAATTTCCGAATACAATAAAATCAGTTCCATAAGGGTTGTTTTTGTCGTTTCTGACGGGATGATTGAATTTCAGAATAATACTGCCAAGCTCGCCAAGACATACCAACTCATAAGCCCGAAACGCCGAATATACGGGATTAATAGGACAGGGCTGGTCTTCAGGGATATACCAGTCCTCGCCGGTTGTGTCAATAGTCGGCCTTCCCAGTGCTCTAGACGGATTGTTAAACAACTGGTTGCTGAGCCAGTCCTTTACAATCCCTGTGCCGGGATTGTATGCGATAACATCCGTAACAAAATCATTCTGGTCATAGACATAATTTCTATACGCTGAAAATTCATCCGCCGATGCTGCGGCAGATACCAAAAGAAAACCAGACAAGGACATCATAATTATCTTAGAGTACATTTCTCATACTCCTTTTTCAAAAGTGCCGGCTGTTTATGTTACGACCGGCACTGACAGAGACACCTTCTTAATTCCTTCTCCTGCGAAGCAGCAATCCTCCAAGAGCTAATGAAGCAGTTGTTGTCGGTTCTGGTATTGGCGCTCCGCCTCTGCCATAAATCCATCCGTCCACATCACCATTGTGAACGGTTCTGCTTGACATACCGTACATAGGGGAAATCCATTCGCTTTCACCAGCATCTTTAATCCAGTAATGCCACCAGTTTTCACCTCCACTATAGCCGCTATTGATATGTCCCTGATATTCAATACCGTCAACAAACAAATCTGGTGCCGTCTCACTGCCCCAGTTTGTATAAGCCAGAGTAAAATCTGAAAGTTCGCTATCCAAAGTTAGCAGTAAATCTGCCCCAGTAATAGTATCAAGGGCACTTTGACCGAAGTTTATATCGAATTCAGCGATAAAACCATCGGACCACTCGATATAAACACCGGCTGTATTAACGCCTGTGCCGACTTCAATAGGCATTGCAATTATTGAACTTGACATTATCAGAACAATACTTACACAAATTAACTTCTTCAAAATTTTCGTTTTCATCTTTTTCTTCTCCAATAAATTTAAGGTTATTCGAATCTTTCCTTTTAGTTCACAGTTCCACATTTAGGGTCTGTTGCGGCCGCTGAATGGCGGCCGCAACGCGGCAGACCTCAAAAAGCATTAAGCTTTTGTGGAATTGGTCTAAACAACAAAAACAATAAAAAAGCCAACAAAAAAAGCCGCCGTTCACGCAAAAGGAACGGCGGCTTTTAATATCCAAGACAAACAACGCCCCTACTGGGCGCATCTGCTGGCGTTCCTTACGCGAGAACCCTCAACAAATCACCAATCACAGGCAGGTTTTCTGACTTGCGATTTACCGAAAGAACCCTTCCCATTCAATCCGCCTGAGGCGGATAAAAAAGAACAGTGGGACAACTTCTTTCGGTCTCCCGATACATCGGGGCAAACGCTTACAGCGGCGCGACCGCCACGGATTTTCACCGTGTTCCCTTTTCTGCAACCAGATATTTCATTTCAAAAGAACAAACACAAAATACCAAGGTATAAAAAAGTCTGCAACAAAAAAAAATAAAAAATTTACCCTCACACCAATTTTTAAAAATTTTCATTCGTTTTACAATATTAAAAATGTCGTTTTTACGTTGATTTTTGACATTTGTTGATAATGAGAAATTGGTGTGGGGGTTTATTTCAGCATAAAAATTATTACAATAATCAGCATTGCTATCGCAAAGGTGCAAACGCCCAAAGCAGAAATAAAAACCCACATAAAACGCTTATGCTGGGTATTTAAGATGTATTTGAGGTATCTGTCAGACGCTGAAAAAGTTTTGCTTAACTGATTTATGCTGTCGGTCTGGTTTTCAACATTATCTTTTAATTTATCAGTTATGCTGTTAAATCTCGCAAAGCCCGCGGCAAGCTGAGCATCAACATCGGCGGATGCCGCAAGCTGCACCGACATATCCGAAAGGGCATCAGTCTGCTTTTCGGCGGCAGCAGGAATCTTTTCAACCGTCTCGATAAACTGCTGATTCTTGAGGGCTCCAACCTTCAATTGCTCCATCATCGCGTCAATCACAGCTTTTTGATTTTTAAGACTTTCGGGAAAATTCTGTAAAAGCTGCGGCAGTTCGGCCATCCGCTGAATAAGCTCCTCGTTCTGTTTTATCTGGCAGTCGATATTTTCGTTTATCCCGCCAAGTTTTTCGACAAGCTGCTCAAAGGAATGTTGAATAACCTGCAATGCTTCTATGCGGTCAACGGCACCACTCATACGGGAAATAGCGGAAGAATTGTTTGTCCTGTCGGAAACCGGCGTTTTCCTTAAAGGCTCATACAGACTGTTCTTTCTGCCCGATAGCCACTTACCGGTTCTTGAAATTAGCTCCCTTATCGCCATAACTTCTTCCATTAAGTTAATATATATGTATAATTACGGCCAAAGTCCCATAAAAGCAAGAAAAAACTATTAAATTAAGGTAAATTAAAAAGATGAAACTGGTTACGTTCAAAAAGGATACAAAAGTTTCCTGCGGTGTGCTTACCAATAAGGGGATTGTGGATTTAACAGGCACTTTTCGAAGCGTAAAACAGATACTGACAGACAGCACCAAAAATACTGAAAAAATTCAGATTATTGTCGATAAATATACGAAATTTATCGACCCATCCGCTGTCGAGCTTTTAGCGCCAATTCCGGAACCGGGCAAAATTCTCGCCCTTGCAGGCAATTACGCAAAACATATCATCGAGGCAGGGCTAAAACTGGGCTTAACCGCTTCGCCGCGAAAAACAACCGTGCCAAGACCGTTCCTCAAACCTAATACCGTAATAAATCATCCTAACAGCATTATCCCCTGGCCGGTTTACAGCAAAGAAATTGATTATGAAATTGAACTGGCTATCGTCATCGGCAAAACCGCAAAATGCGTAAGCCCCCAAGAAGCAAAAGAAGTAATCGGCGGATATACAATCGCAAACGATGTCTCTGCCCGCAGTGTAACCTTTAAGGAGGCAAGAGAAAAAAGGCCGTGGGACGAATTTTACGACTGGCTCAACGGCAAATGGGCTGATGGTTTTTTGCCGCTTGGCCCCTGTATCGTTACCGCCGATGAAATTGAAAACCCACAGAATTTGCAAATGACGCTGAAAGCAAATGGAGAAACTCGCCAGAACGCGAATACCGCCGATATGATTTTCAACGTTTACGAAATAGTTTCGTTTTTAAGTTATATGATGACGCTTGAGCCTGGTGATATTATCGCAACTGGAACACCTGAAGGTGTCGCTATGGCAACGGGAAATTTTCTCAAAGCAGGCGACAAAATAGAATGCACAATCGAAAAAATCGGCACGCTCACAAACACCCTCGGCAAAAAACCTGAAAACTTCTATGAACCATTAGTTTAAATTAGACTTGACGGTCTTGTTATAACTCTATACAGTTTCTCTTATTATGATTTGTGAAACTGATTCTGCCGTCCTCGAAAATACCGATTCTTCCTGGCCTCGGAGGAACTCAAAAACAATTCTTATCGTTATTCTGTTGCTCGCCGCCCTGTTGCGATTCATTAACCTCAGAATATCGCCTCCAGGCTTAAATCAGGATGAAGCCGCTAATGCATGGTCTGCATATTGTCTGCTCGAAACCGGTAAAGATTACACAGGGACATCATGGCCTATTTACTATATGCGAAGCCTTGGCGGAAACAGCAACACACTGCTTACCTATATGACGATTCCTTTTCAGGCAATTGGTGGGCTAAACGTTTACACCACTCGGCTACCTTCTGCTCTTGCCGGTGTGTTTACCGTCTGGCTGATTTATTTTGTCGCCAGGAAATTATTTGATATTGAAACCGGTCTTGCTGCCGCTGCGTTGCTTGCGCTGAATCCCTGGCACCTGCAGCAAAGCCGCTGGGGACATGATGGTGCAATCGCACCGTTGCTGGGACTTATCCCACTTACCGGGATGCTCTGGGCAAATTTGCCCGTCGGTAATACTAAAAATGATTCGCCGCGGCCAATCATCGCAGGCATCAGCGGCGTTTTGGCAGGTATCGGCTGTTTCGGCTATTTTTCAGTTCGTCTTTTTGTACCGATTGCTATTTTCGTTTTTGTTCTATTTAATCTATCGGGCTGGTGGAAAACCATAAAAACACAAAAAGGCGCTTTGTCTGTTGCATTATTCGTTCTCGGCTTTGCTGCCATTTTCGGGCAATTGCTTTATCTGCATATCTTTTACCCGGAAGGCATTGGCAGGCATGTATCGTTTCAGTCTAACTGGGTCGGCTCAGCAAGCCTGACGGACTCGTTAAAAAATGTGCCGCTGCGATATATTCAGCACTTTGGACTGGACTTTTTATTCATTCGAGGCGACCATGTTGTTATTCAGGGGCCGCCCGTCGGCGGAGAGTTTCACTGGTATGAACTGCCGCTGATGATTGCCGGTGCAATTGCGGTTTTGCGCAGATTTAAACCATCAGCTTCTATCCGAACTGTTGCAGCCTTCGCACTTGTTTATCCGATAGGCGACAGTTTCGGCTGGGGAGTCTGGGGTCCTCACGCACTGCGCAGTGCGCCAGGCTTATGCGCTCTGGTGCTGCTATCGGCTATGGGATTTACAGCAGCCGTCAGATGGCTCTGGAAACAAAATCCCAAAAACGCAAAAATAGCGATAATCGCCTTTGCTTTGCTCGTAATCGGAGTTAACGCAAGATTTTTTTACCACTTTTACGGCGAATTCAATCGCAGACCGGAAGTTTATCATATGTTTCACGTTGACCTTCTGGAGGCCTGCGACTGGCTTAAACCGCGATTTGATGATTTTGACGCCGTTTACGTTACAACGTTAGGCTTCAATATGCCGTATGTTATTACCACCGTAGCACTAAACTATGACCCCAAAAGATGGTTTAGTGAGCCAATTGAAGTTGTGCCGAGTGAATATGACTTTTATTTGCAGTATGGTAAAATGCATTTTCTCTACGATTATACGAATTTTTCAATTTTAGAACTTCAGAAAAAATCCGCGCCCGGCAGGCTGCTTTTTATTCTAAGGCCGGACGAATTTAACGCAATCGCGAAAATTGAACAAATTGAAAATCCTACTCAATATATAGTTCACAGGATTTCCGGCCCCGAAAGCAGCAACGTATTGTGGCTGTGCAGATTTTAATTTGTGTCTCAGTAATAAATCGGCACACTCACAAATACTTTTTTTTGGCCCTGAACTGGAAAGTTTTTACGAACCGTTAGTTTAAAATTCCTCTTGACGGTTTTGTTGTAACTCTATACAGTTTCTCTTATTATGACTTGTGAAACTAATTCTGTTGTCCTCGAAAACACCGATTCTCCCCGGCTTAGGAAAAATTCGAAAATACTCCTTATCGTTATTCTGCTGGTCGCTGCTATTCTTCGATTGATTAACCTTAGGATATCACCTCCCGGCCTGAATCAGGATGAGGCCTCCAATGCCTGGTCTGCGTATTGTCTGCTCGAAACCGGCAAAGACCACGCAGGGGCATCGTGGCCTGTTTATTACACGCGAGGCCTTGGTGGCAACAACACTACTCTTTATATGTATATGATAATTCCTTTTCAGGCAATCGGTGGTTTGAATATTTATACGACCCGATTACCGGCAGCTTTCTGCGGCATTTTTGCCGTTTGGCTCATCTACTATGTCGCTAAAAAATTATTCAATACTGATACCGGTCTCGCGGCCGCAGCGCTATTGGCATTAAATCCCTGGCATTTGCAGCTTAGCCGCTGGGGACAAGAATCTTCAATTGCGCCGCTGCTCGGACTTGTCCCACTTGCCGGGATGCTCTGGGCAAATTTGCCTGTCGGTAATAATAAAAGTGATTCGCCGCGGCCAATCATCGCAGGCATCAGCGGCATTTTGGCAGGTATAGGCTGTTTCGGCTATCATTCAGTCCGTCTTTTCGTACCGATTTTTATCTTTGCACTTGTTATTTTTAATCTACCGCTCTGGTGGAGAACTTTAAGAACAAAAAAAGGCGCTTTAGCAACAGCGTTATTTGTTCTCGGCTTTACAGCAATTTTCGGGCAATTGCTTTATCTGCATATTTTTCATCCGGAAGGCATCGGCAGACACGCGGCCTTTCAGCGATGGGTCGGCTCTGCCGGCCTAATTGACTCGTTAAAACATTTCTCGCTGCGATATATCCAGCACTTCGGCCTGGATTTTTTGTTCATTCGCGGTGATCACTTTATAATGCAGGGGCCGGCTATCGGCGGAGAATATCACTGGTATGAACTGCCGCTTATGATTGCCGGTGCAATTGCGGTTTTAGGGAAGTTTAAATCTTCAGCTTCTTTGCGAACCGTCGCAGCTTATGTGGTTTTATTTCCGACAGGCGATAGTTTCGGCTGGGGGCTTTGGGGCCTGCATGCGCTTCGCAGCGCACCAGGCTTATGTGCCTTGACGCTTCTTTCGGCTGTGGGGCTTATAGCGGCTGTCAAATGGTTCTGGAAACAAAATCCCAATAATACGAAAATAGGGATAATTGCCTTTGCGCTGATTGCAATCGGACTTAACACAAGATTTCTTTATCACTTTTTCGGAGAATTCAACCGCAGACCGGCTGTTTATCATTTGTATCATACCGACCTTACAGAGGCCTGCGACTGGCTGAAACCGCATTTTGATGATTTTGACGCCGTTTATGTTACAACATTAGGCCTCAATATGCCTTATGTTGTTACCGCTGTAGCGTTAAACTACGACCCCAATAGATGGTTTAGTGAGCCGATTGAAATTTCCACAGCGACAACGCTGGGTATTGAAAACGCAAGCGAATGGGATTTTTATACGCGATATGGCAAGATGCACTTTATCTATGATTATACGAATTTTTCTATTTTAGAATTACAGAAAAAATTCGCACCCGGCAGGCTGCTCTTTATTCTAAGGCCGGATGAATACAGCGTGCTCGCGAAAATGGAAAATATTGAAAATCCTACTCGATACGTGGTTCACAGGATTATTGGCCCGGAAAACAGCGACGTATTGTGGCTGTGCAGATTTTAATTGTTTTGGTGGTCCACAAAGCCTTCCAGTCGTCTGCATCTTACCGGATGCTGAAGTTTTCGTATTGCCTTTGCCTCGACCTGTCTCACCCGCTCGCGTGTAACTTTGAAAATTCTGCCGACCTCTTCAAGCGTATAGGTATAACCATCGCCGAGACCGTAACGCAGCTTAATAATCTCACGCTCACGGTAGGTCAGAGTCTTTAAAATCTCGTCGATTCGCTCCTTGAGCATCTCGTGTGTGGCGGACTGCACCGGCGATTCTGCCGTCTCATCCTCGATGAAATCGCCGAAGTAGCTGTCTTCGCTTTCGCCTATCGGCCTGTCAAGACTTATCGGATGCTTTGAAATCTTCAGAACTCTGCGGGCTTCGGAAACACTCAATGCCGTCTCGGACGCAATTTCTTCAATCGTAGGCTCTCTGCCTAATTTCTGCAAAAGCTCTTTGCTTACCGTCCGCAGCCTGCTCATCGTTTCTATCATATGCACGGGGATTCTGATAGTCCGCGCATGGTCGGCAATAGCTCTCGTAATGGCCTGTCTTATCCACCAGGTAGCATAAGTGCTGAACTTATAACCTCTGCGGTACTCATACTTGTCAACCGCCCGCATCAGGCCGGTATTGCCTTCCTGAATTATGTCGAGAAAACTCAATCCTCTGTTGCGATATTTCTTGGCGATTGAAACAACAAGTCTCAGGTTGCCGCTTGAAAGATTGCGCTTTGCCTCCTCATACTGTGCAAAAACAGCCCTGACCGCACGCAAACGCTTTTCGAGCTGTTCGGGAGTCTCAAACACCATCTCCCGCATCCCGATGAACTCCTGTTTCATAGCGTCGATGTCTTCCTCTATATAATCAGCGGTAGGCCCTGCCGCTATATACTGCTCAAGCTGGCGCATCTTGGACAGAATGCCCTCAAGCTTTTTCATCATAGGCTGTATCCTGCTTGTTCGCAGGCTTAATTCCTCGAGCAGTGTAGCAACTTTTCGGCGGTTTCGCCTAATTTGTCTATTCACCCTTTTTTTAGTTATTTCCTCCTGTTCTTTCAGGAAATCATTAAAAAGTTTGACATTATTCGCCAGCAGTTTATTGGCGGTCTTTATATTTTCAGGCAGTCTGCCCTTGACAACAGAGCGAACGAGATTTTCAGCGATGCTTATCTTCATCGTCCTGTCAAACGGCAGCGAACCTTCGCTTACCTGCCGCAAAATCTCGATTGCGTTATGCGCGGAATAATCACTCTCCAGCACCTTCCGCCGAAAAACCATTCTCGTAAGCTCAATCTTGCGGGCCAGCGATATTTCCTGCTCGCGGGTAAGAAGCGGTATCTCTCCCATTTGCGTAAGATACATACGCACCGGGTCGTCTATCCTTCCGCCGCTTCCTTCCAGCAGTTCAGTCTCAAGCAGCAAATCTTCGCTTTCTTCCTCAGCTGCCTCCTCATCGACAAGCACATCGTCATCAACATCGAAGTCGTCTTCCTCGTCCTTCTGTTTTTCAAGCTCAGCCTCGTCGAGCAGCGTTATTCCCATCTCATCAAGTGTCATAATCAGGCTCTCAAGGCGAGCCGGCGAAATCGACTCGTCGGGCAGCTCATTATTCATTTCCTCATAAGTTATATAGCCCTTCTTTTTTGCCTTTTCGACAATGAGTTTAATTTTATCTTCAATAACATCACCGCTCTTTTTAGGCTGCATCGCCGCCGGCTGCCCCTGCTGCGGTTGCTGCTGCTCCTGATTTTGTGCGGCCTCAGCAACTACCGGCGTTTCAGGCTTCTTTTCCGCCTTTTTAACCGTTATCTTTTTGTCCTTTTCCGTTTTACTCTCTGTTTTTTTCTTCGTCACAATTCTTTTCCCTGAAAATACCTGTTATATAATTTTATATTGGCATAAAGCCCGGATTTCTCCTGTCCGGCTTTGTCTTAACAGACAAAATTTTCCTGAGATGTTCGTCATCCGGAGTTTTTGTTTTCTGACTGAGTTTTTTACTATTATATTCCTCAAGAGCGGCTATCGCTCCTGCGAGTCTTCCTTTGAGAGTTTCGTTATCCTGACCGTTATCGCTCAATTTCACAATAAGACCGGCTATACCCTCAGATTCGGTCTGCGCAAGCAGATTAGCCAATGAAAATTCTACGCTATCAGCCAGTGTTTGTTCGAGCAGCAACCAGATATCCTTCAAAACCTGAACATCAAAATCGTCGGTTTTGACTTTCCGTGCAGCCGATTCAAAAAAACGAGGTTCATTAAGCAGAACTTCGATTATTTCAGTCTGCGCCTTTGCGCCAAATCCGCTGCCGAGGTCAACACTTGAAACTTTTGCGTTTTCAATCGTATTTACTACTAATCTTGAGGAAGACTGCCTGCGGGCCAGCTCCCTCTTTATATCTTCAGGCGATATTTGAAGTATTCGGCTCAATCTGTTTATTATCAGGCCATAAGTTATAACATCAATTACTTTACCCTTTGAGGCCGTCGCTACAGAACGCAGAAATTCTTCGGTCGCCGCCCGCCTGTCGGAAAGATTATCGCTGCTGCCGAATTTTTCAGTCAGTCTGTCCCAGCGGTACTGCATCACATCCGTCGCCGTCTCGATAATCTTTTTAAACGCATCTCCTCCCGCTGCCAGCACATAATCGCACGGGTCTTTTCCCTGCGGCACCGATGCCACTTTAATATCAATTTGCTCCGCAAGGCAAATTTCCAGCGCCCTGTCCGCCGCTGCCGTTCCCGCGATGTCGCTGTCGAAAATCAGAACGATATTTTTCACGTAACGTCTCAGCAGCCTTGCGTGCCCAGCCGTAAAACTTGTGCCGAGCGTAGCAACAACATTTTTGCAGCCGAACTGATGAGACATAATCACATCCGTATAACCCTCGACAACCGCAACCGTCCCGCCGGAGACGATTTGGTGGCGGGCTTTGTCAAGTCCGTAAACGCAGTTGCTTTTGTCAAAAAGAATAGATGTCGGCGAATTCATATATTTCGCGGGGTCGTCGCCGAGCGTTCTGCCTCCGAATCCGATTACACGCGAAGAAGCGTCTATAATAGGAAACATAAGCCGATTGCGAAACTTGTCGTAAAAATGCCCCTGCTCGCCTGCGACAATCA
>JBAVNP010000141.1:0-2802 GCA_049691175.1 Sedimentisphaerales bacterium | reverse complement strand
TGTCTATACTTACTTACGGACTTAGAGATATTATATACCCCCATAGAATAATCGTTATAGTCGGGTATTGTCAAGAAAAAAAACAAAAAAATTACTTATTGAATGTAATATAGATTCTATATATCCTCATTAAGGGGTATTTTTCACTTTTATTTGTAATAGTAACCTGCTTTTATCCGTTATTACAGCTTCATTGCTTCTTCGGATTGGGACAAGCCAGAGGATTTTCTCACTATCGCAGACAAGAAAGGTCTTTTTTTTCTGGTCAAGGTCGAGCTTTGCAGATGTTATAAATTTGCCAATTTTCTTGGATACATCCCGTCCGAAAGGTCTAAATTTGTCTCCTTTCTGTCGGCATCGAATAGTTAATGGCGGTTTTATCTGCTGCAGGTCAAACCATTCGATAAAATTATCTTTTTTTTGTTTGAGAAGTTTAATATCGCACTTGTCAGCAGGTAAAATCTCGGTTTCAATAATCCAGTCGGCAAAACAAATGCTGCCGGGGATTTTTAACAGCACAGACTCCGATTCTTCGGCAGGGGGTTGAGGACGGCCTAAATAAAAACTGCTTTGCTGTTTTTTAATAATTGCCTTGTCCGGTAATTGCAAAGTTTTGCCTGTTCGGCATTCTTTGAGGAATTTTATAATTCTGCCATAATGAACATTGGTGATTTTCTGCAAACCAATGCCGCAGCGCTGCAAAGCATTTTGAATAATTTCCACTTTCAAAAAAGACGGGTAAGCATTAAATTTTTCAATATCCACCGATACGAAATGTTCTAACTGTTCTATAAGACATTTTTTCTCTGCCGCTTTGGCCCGGCTTTCGATTTTTTCCGAAAGGGCAAGACATCGCTGAGATAAAACAAACAGAGATTCGACGATATTATCCGCAGACTGCTTTTGCAGGAAAGGCACAAGCCGATGCCTTATACGGTTGCGAGTGAATCGGCAGTCAAGGTTCGTATGGTCAGTCTGCCATTTGATATTTTGTGAAACAAGATAATCTTCGATTTCGTTTCTATCGAGATATAAAAGCGGTCTTATAAAAGTTATACCGTGCAAAACCGTCTTCGGGCGAATCCCCGCAAGACCTTTGAACCCTGTGCCTCGCAACAGGCGGTGAATTATCGTTTCAGCATTGTCATTTTTCTGATGAGCAGTAGCGACACAGGAGCAATTGTTTTTTTTCGCTGTTGCCGTGAGTTTTTCAAGCCTTAAAAATCTGGCGGCTGTTTCGATTGAAAGCTTATTTTCTTTCGCATATTTTTTCACATTGACCCGCTCGACTGTTACGGGAAGATTGTGCTGTTTAGCCAGAGTTTTTACAAATTCCTCATCTTCAAGGCTTTTTTCGCCTCGCAGCTGATGATTTATATGTGCGATATGAAAGTCATTCTTTATTCTGCCGGAAAGCTTCAGATTGACGAGGATTTTAAAAAGCGCAACTGAATCGGCGCCGCCGGAGATTGCCAAAAGAGTTTTTGAGCGGTTTGGCAGTAAGTTGTTCTGCCTGATGAAATCTTCTATTTTTCGTTCGATTACCGCAGCCATAAATAATTGTAATAAAAAAGGCCTGTAATTAGTTTACAGGCCTTTTGTTGATACTAAAGAGAAAAATGCTTATTTAATTGATTCAGATTTCGGCTCAACAGTCAGGTCGGCAATTCGCTGCTCTATCAATGTTACAGTATCGCTATTGAGATATTCTTTTTCCTTCTGGAGAGATTCTCTGTAAAGCTCCAGAGCCTTGTCTCTTTCGAATAACTGGTAGTCGAGAAGATTAGCCGCCCTGTAGCGTGCAGGATATGGCGTTTGACTATCCCATTGGAAAGTTCTTTTGTAATACAGCGCGGCAATTGAATAGTCCTTGAACCATTCGTGGATTTCACCTGCCATATAAGCCGCATCGTCTATTTTGTCGCTGGTGGGATATTGTTTAATCAGGTCGTTACACAGGTTAAGGGTCTTCAGCATCCTTCTTCGGCTGATTATAAGGTCCTGCGTGAGAATCCTGGAGCCGGGGAGAGGAAAAACGTTTGCGCTTTTGTAAGACTCTTTTGCGTCTTTATAAAGGATGTCCGCCCTCGGAATGGAATCTTTTGCCACAAGATTATCGCCGGCAACTTCGGCCTGGATAATATAGTTGTAACGCGGCAGCGCATTGACATACTTTAGCTCCCTGCTGATCCATTCGAGCTTGAGCTGATTGCCGCTCTGCTCATAATAAGATTTGAGCTTTTCAATCTCTTTTAGATATGCAAGCCGCTTAGCGGTAACCTCTTCAGCAAGGGCGACTTCCTCCGCTGCGCTTGGAGTCATTTGCTCAAATACGTCAGGGGCCGGTTTTGGGGCCATGAATCTTTCTTCATTGCATCCTGCCAGAACTACGGCGAAGGAAACAAAAACTACCGTCAGTAATATCTTTTTCATTGTCAAATCCTTTCAACATCGATTTGTAGTTAATTGTTTTTATAAACATTAGCAAGTTATATATCGTTGTCAAGGGGTATTTAAACGCCATTTTCAGGCTTTTTTCAGGGTTTTTTGAGGTAAGTTATTGCAAAATAATGCGTAAGGCTATATTCTTTTCTCAAAGTATTACCGATAACTGATAACGGATAACAGAATTACCGATTTTATGATAAAAAACATATTCAAATTTCTAACGAGCCTGCCGAGCATAATTTTCGGTCTTGTGATTTGTGCAGCTTTTCTGCTTATAGCCATCGGCATTTACCGGGGCGGGACGGCGATAAGCGAACTTCTGACGGAAAACAAGACACTCAAAAAGGCCCTGAC
>JBAVNP010000140.1:0-2336 GCA_049691175.1 Sedimentisphaerales bacterium | reverse complement strand
GTTATAAACGGTACAAACGGATGTAATAATCTCAGCGTCATATCCAGCACAAAGGCAAGGATATTCTGTGCGATGGCTTTGCCGCTTTCTTCCCTCATTCTTGCCTTCGACCATTCGAGATACCAGTCGCACAAATCGTTCCAGAAGAACCGGTATATTTCCATTAATGGTTCGCTTATCTGGAACTCATCGAGCATTTTTGTAACTTTTTTTGTGGTTTGTGCCAGTCTCGACAGAATCCATTTATCTGTGATTGTCATTTTTTTCGCGTCGAAGGCGTCGAAGTTGATGCCTTCGAGGTTCATCATAGCGAACCTCGATGCGTTCCAGAGTTTATTGCAGAAGTTTCTGCCGATATCGAATTTATCGCTGATATTCCGGCCTTTTTCATCTTTTATCACAGGCAATTTCTGGTCCTGGCTTTCGGTAGTCATTTGGCATAGGCTGAATCTCATTGCGTCAGCGCCGTATGTATCGATAATATCCAGCGGGTCGATACCGTTGCCTTTGCTTTTGCTCATTCTTTCGCCGTTGCCGTCGAGTATTGTCGGGTGGATAAAGACATCCCTAAATGGGACTTCGTCCATATTTTCCAGTCCCATCATAACCATACGCGATACCCACAGCGTTATGATATCTCGTGCCGTAACGAGCGTATTAGTCGGATAGTAAAATTTCAGCTCTTCCGTTTTTTCCGGCCACCCTAACGTGCTATGCGGCCAAAGGGCTGATGAGAACCATGTATCGAGAACATCCGGGTCTTGTTGGAGTTCTTTCGATTTGCATTTTTCGCATTGTGTCGGGTCTTCGATACCGGTATTTGTATGCCCGCATTTCTGACAATACCATATTGGAAGACGATGTCCCCACCAAAGCTGGCGGCTGATGCACCAGTCGCGGATGCCGTATAGCCAATCGAGATACGTTTTTGCGAAACGCTCCGGATGAAATTTTATCTTCCCATCCTCAACCGCTTTAATTGCTCTTTTCGCCAACGGCTCAACCTTTACAAACCACTGATCACTTAAATATGGTTCAATGATATCGCCGCTGCGGTCGGAATGGCCGACTTCGTGTTCTCTTGGCTCAACCTTTTCGAGCAAACCCTGCGTTTTCAAATCCTCGACAACGGTTTTTCTGGCGTCGTATTTGTCTAACCCTGCATATTTTCCACCGTTTTCGTTAATTTTGCCGTCAGGAGTCAAAATATTTATCATTCCTAACTTGTGCCGCAACCCTATCTCATAGTCATTAGGGTCATGGGCGGGTGTAACCTTCAAAAAGCCTGTGCCTTCGCCCAGCTTAACATAGTCATCAGCGATTATCGGGATTTGTCTGCCTGTCAGCGGCAAATGAACCATTTTGCCGACTAATTTTTTGGCTCTCTTATCCTTCGGATTTACCGCAACTGCGGTATCGCCAAGCATCGTCTCCGGCCGGGTCGTTGCTACCGTTACAAATTCTCCGCTCTCAACGAGCGGATAATGGATATACCAGAAATTGCCCTGGACTGTTTTATGAACGACTTCATCGTCTGAAACAGCCGTCTGCAAAACAGAGTCCCAGTTGACTAATCTCTTTCCTCGATAAATTAAGCCTTTTTTAAAGAGGTTTACAAATGTGTACCTGACCGCCTTTGCGCAGATTTCATCAAGAGTAAATCGTGTCCTGTCCCAGTCGCAGCTTGCCCCGATTCGTTTCAGTTGTTCGAGTATTTTGTTGCCATACTGTTTTTTCCAGTCCCAAATCAATTCGACTAATTTTTCACGTCCGATGTCGTGGCGTGTTTTTCCGGTTTGGGCCTTGAGATTTTTTTCAACGACTGATTGAGTTGCGATACCCGCGTGGTCAGTGCCCGGCAGCCAGAGAGTATTAAAGCCCTGCATACGTTTAAATCGGACAAGGACATCCTGAAGCGTATTGTCAATCGCGTGTCCTAAATGCAGAGCGCCTGTAACATTCGGCGGCGGAATTACGATTGTATATGCGGGGGATTTCCTGCCGCCTTTGGCGGGCGGCTCAGTATGAAAGAAATTACCTTTTTCCCAGATTTGCTCGGCCAGTCGTTCAATCTGGTTCGGTTCGTAAACTTTTGATAATTCATCTGCCATAGCTATTGTCCAATCGTGTATTTATACCCTTTAGTCGTAAAGATTTACCCGTCCTGAGCTTGTCGAAGGAAAGAAATGATTTTAACAATCCCCAGCCTGTTTTGCTAATTATTTTTACCCGCCTTCAGCGGTTATTTTCCCTTTGCCTTTGCGCAGCGTCGCGGTATAGTCTTGGCAAAGCCGGAGGTTGTAGAGCAGACAAAGCAGAGACTTGATGAGTTAAAG
>JBAVNP010000139.1:0-5515 GCA_049691175.1 Sedimentisphaerales bacterium | reverse complement strand
GAACAGTGAGGTATGTAAGCGGAAAGAAGTTATTAAAGGAAGTTAAAAAAATTGGAACAAAAAAAACAAAGAGTAAATGGAGAAGTTAAATGAAAAAGTTAATTACGATTTGTTTAGCAGCAGCGATGATTTTGGCAATTGGTAATGCGGCTGTAGCAGATCTGCTCTGGTCTCTTAATGTGGGAGATCAATATGTGTATCACCAGACGGACAACACGGGTGACGGATGGACTGTTACGATGAGCGTAACTGAGGAGGTAACGTTGTATGGGAAGGACTATTTCCACATACAGGAATGGAATTACTACAATGACTCCTCCGTAACCGACTTCTTTGCAAGATCAACGGAAGATGCCGTGTACATTTATAATTCTGACGGCTCAGAATCCCTTGAGTTTCAAGCGGTCCCCGTGGGAACGCAATGGACTTCATACGATGACGAAGGGGAGAGGTATTGTTCGAGATAGTCGATATTGGAAGCGTCACGGTTCCATACGGAACATTTGCTGAGGGCTATACCAGACGGGCACATCATACAGGGGAGTCGCAGTACTGGGACAACATCTTTGTGCCAGGTGTGGGATTAGTAAAGGAAGTTGATTACGCGGCGGATAATGCTCCCGGAATAATGGAGCTTACAACCGTCATACCCGAGCCGGCAACGATTTGTCTGCTAACGCTCGGAGGGCTTGCTCTTTTAAGGAGAAAATCCGCATAATAAGTGTTAATTTCGGTAAAATTTCAAGGCTGCGAGGTATCTGGCAGCCTTTTTTATTTTCTGGAATTTTCCAAAAACATAGAATAAAATTATAGTCTATTATGGATATCCTTTATAAGAACAAAACTCTCGAGCGGCTGCTGATATTGACAAATATTGCCGTAACTACCGCTGCTGCCGGAATGGCCTTATTGCAGTTAGGCTTCTTCAAGCCGATACTTTCCGATGCGCAGATGTATTCGATACTCGCTGCCGCTGCGATTTTTTTCACAGTGGAAAAATTCATAAGATTCTTCAACGCCCGCTCTAAAAAAGATTATCTTCATTTTTGCTGGTTTGAATTTATCTTTATCGCTCTGTTTGCAGTCCTTTACTTTTCGGCAGGTATCTTATGGGCGCTCGGCGTTTATCTGCTGCTGCAGATTATTACAAAGGTATGCAGGACTATGGTCAATCTTGCCGCCGCAGGCAAAAGTCCTGCCGCAGCTTTTATCGGCAGTTTCATAGCTCTTATTCTGGCCGGTGCAATTCTTCTGATGCTGCCGCGAAGCCATACTCAGCCGGTAAAGTTCATTGACGCATTATTCACCTCTACAAGCGCAACCTGTGTAACAGGTCTTACCGTCAAAAAGACCGGAGAGGATTTTTCAACTGTCGGCCAGACAGCAATACTCTGCCTTATTCAGCTTGGCGGTTTGGGTATTGTAATTTTCGGCGCTGTTTTCGCCCTGCTTTTCGGCCAGGCCCTTGGTGTCCGTCAGACAGCAGCGATGCAGGATTTACTCATCGCTCAAACTATGAGCAAAATAGCAAAGGCCATCGCATTTGTCTTCGTCGCGACAATTGTAATCGAAGCATTGGGCGCAATATTTCTTTATAAGATGTGGGATTTGGCTCCGCCTCTGCCGGCGCATATTACAAATAAATGGTTTTGCTCGATATTCCATTCTGTTAGTGCCTTCTGTAATTCCGGTCTTAGCCTGTTTCCAGATAGCTTTATCAAATACAATTTCAACCGGCGGGTTTACGGAGTCATCTGTCCATTGATAATACTCGGCGGCCTTGGATTCGGCGTGCTTGAAAATCTTTACGATATATTTACAACTAAAATCAAAAATATACTCATCGCAAATTACACCCGTCCTGTAAAAATGAAACTCCAGACAAAAATAGTTTTGCTTGTAACTGCCATACTTATTGTTGCCGGAACAGCAGGGCTGCTTATTTTTCATAATAATACAAGCAAAAATCATATCGACCTTGCTGGTGCCTTTTTCCAATCGGTAACAGCCAGAACAGCCGGTTTTAACACTATCGATATCAACGCTCTTTCGGCGCCTGCGAAAATGATTCTTATAATACTTATGTTCATCGGCGGCTCGCCCGGCGGAACCGCAGGCGGAATTAAAACCGTTACGCTGGCAGTAATCATAATGGCGATTTATGCTACCGCGCGTAAGAGAGCCGAAGTGGAAATCTTCAAACGTTCCGTACCGCTTGTAATTGTCGGCAAAGCTCTTGTGGTAGTATCGCTATTTACGGCAGTGCTGTTTTCAGCGACTTTCCTGATGACAATTACTGAAAGACATAACGATTTTGATTTTATCGCCATAATGTTTGAGGCGGCAAGCGCTCTTGGCACTGTCGGACTATCCTGCGGGATTACGCCGGCTTTGACAACAGCGGGAAAAATTATTATTATTATTACTATGCTGATTGGCAGGCTTGGGCCGCTTACACTGCTTGCCGTTTTGACTTTCAATATAAAGCCGGCCCGGTATAATTATCCGACGGAATCCGTGGTTGTGGGATAAACCTATCCCTTGTTTTGAATACTGTCCAAAGGAGACTGATTGATATGAAAAAGTTTGCAGTAATAGGTCTTGGCAGATTTGGCCGCAAGCTTGCCGCCACTCTCACAATGAGCGAAGCTGAGGTAATTGCGATAGACCAGAATCGTGAAATAATCGAGGAAATCCGCGATGAGGTAACACACGCTGTCAGGCTCGACAGCACCGATGAGGATGCTTTGCGGGCTCAGGGAATCGACAAAGTGAATGTCGCGATTGTCGGTATAGGTCAGGGTGGGCGCGGTTTTGAGTCTTCGACACTTACCGTTGTCAATTTAAAGGCAATGGGTGTGCCGCATATTTATGCGCGAGCAGAAAGTCTTATTCAGGGACAGGTCTTGTCAAAGGTCGGTGCCACAGAAGTTATCTATCCTGAAATCGAATCCGCCCAGCGATGGGCCTATAAACTGCTCACACCGCAGATATCCGATAAGATAGACCTCGCACCGGGTTATTCGCTGGCAAGTGTAATCGCGCCGGCAAGTTATCACGGAAAAACCGTTCTCGACCTCCAGTTCCGCCAGAAATACGGAGTTAATCTGGTTTCGATAAAAAGAGGTGAGAAAGCGGAAGGTGTAAAACAGAAAGGCGAAATAATAAATGTCCCCCTGCCGGATACCGTTATTTATGAAGATGATATCCTGATGATTGCCGGCTCGGATGAAGACCTCGCAAGGCTGCCGCAGGAATAAATTTTTTCAGATACGCCTGAATTTTCTCAACTCTTCAAGCATCTGCTGGAAATCCTCCGGCAGAGGCGCCTCGAATGTCATTTTCTTGTTCGTAGTCGGATGCGTCAATTCCAGATGCCAGGCGTGAAGAGCAGGTCTTGCCATCAGCGGCTCCTCGGGCCGTGCCTGTTTATCCTCAATCTGCCAGTGATAGACAATTTTCCCTCCGTACATTTCATCGCCGACTATCGGATGTTTTATGTAGGACATATGGACGCGTATCTGATGCGTTCTGCCGGTTCTTATGTCAAGTTTAAGCAGTGAATAACCCCTGAACTTTTCGACAACCTCATAATATGTTATGGCTTCTTTGCCGATTTCAGGCCGAACTGCAAACCTCTCGCGTATTATAGGATGAACAGCCAGCGGTTTATTTATGCAATCCGCCAAAAGCTCAGGTGTGCCGTGCACAATCGCCAGATAATGCTTTTTTGTTTGTCTCATTTCAAACTGCCTCGCCAGCCGCCAGTGAGCAGTATCATTTTTCGCGACAACAAGAGCGCCTGTGGTATTACGGTCGAGCCTGTGAACTATGCCGGGGCGAAACTCCTCGCTGCCTTTTGAAAGCTGCTTGGCATAATAAACAAGAGCGTTGACAAGTGTGCCTTTCTTAAAACCTCTGGCAGGATGAACAATCAAATTCGCCTGTTTGTTGATAACGAGAATATCATCGTCCTCGTAAATAATATTGAGCGGAATATCTTCCGGAATGATTTCTTTAATTTCAGGCGGCGGCAGAATCAAATCCACGGTATCACCCGGCGAAAGTTTCGTGCTGGGCTTGGCGGTTTTGCCGTTGATAGTTACTGCCTGTTCTTTTATCAGTTTCTGAAGTGTCGTCCTGCTGAACTGGCTTAACCTGCCTTGAAGATACTTATCAAGCCTGCGGTTTGTTATGTTATTTCCAACCCGCAGCGACAGATGCTCCGCCCCCTCGGTCTGTTCAAGCAATTCCTCGTTATTTTGTCCGTTTGTGTTTTGGCCTGTAAGCTCTTGCTCATTCATCTCAAGCTATTTAGCCAAATTAAAGTCCAAATCCTTCTGCGATGTAATACCAGTTCCCGTCACCGGCGTTTCCAGTTCCAGCGGCTTGTCTGCGGGCTGCTGAATTTGCGGTTTTAGAGCCTGGACAAAAAAGGCCTTTTCCTCATAGTCGCTCATAACCTGTGCACGAAATTTCGCTCTTGCATCGAAGGAGGTGCCCTGATATTGGGGCGAATCAGCTATTTTTTCATAAAGTTTTTTGGCTCCTGCAAAATCTCCCATATCCTCAAGGCACAAGGCTATTCCATATTCGGCCATAGCCGCTATTTCTGGCGAATCCTTTGCCTTTTCGAGAGCCTGTTCATATGTAGTCTTAGCCTGCTCAAGCTGATATCTCTGCACATCAGCTTCTGCAACCTTGGGGCGATAGTGAAGCTCGGTGCGAAGAGCTTCTGCCCTTTTAATCATCGCTAAAGCTGACAAAAGCGGATTGCCTGTTTCCGTGGCAGCGATTTGAAGACTGCCTGCCGTGTTAAGAAAAACATCCGAAACACCCAGTCCCTGCACTTTGCCGGCCAGCACAGTCTCTTTTTCCCAAAGAAGCTGCTCAAGCAAAGACGTCGTCATCGCCTGCTTCTGCTCCCAGATATCGCCCTGTTTGCTGTAAAAGAATATTGTATAGACAATAAGGCCTGCGATTACAATCGCCCCGACAATTATAGTTGTCTGATTTTCCTTATACCACTGAGGAAAATGTATAATCCAGTCGGCCAGCTCATTTGTTGCCAGCTCATGACGACGCTCTGATTTCATCTTATTTTCCCTTTTTTAATTCATCCCCCTGCTTTCTTGCGAAAGCAAGAAAGGGGGACTAACCTGATAAATACAAGAGGAGATTATAGCCATTTGCCTTTTAACTTGCAATATCCGTTTTGCACCATTAAAATCTTCGTTTAATGAACAAATAAACGGATTTATCAGGAAAAACAATGTTTCAGAAACGCATAAGTACTGTAAAAGCGATATTTTGTCTTATTTCCTGCTCCTTGTTTATTGCTGCCTTTTGCTCCGCTGAAATCGACAAAACAAGATACATAACTATTGACGAAATCAAGCCCGGAATGGATGCCGTATGCCTGACGGTTTACAAAGGGGTGGAAATCGAGAAATTCAATCTCAAGGTCGTGGATGTTGTCAAAGGTTTTGAACCCGCCAGAAACGCTATCCTTGTA
>JBAVNP010000138.1:0-4231 GCA_049691175.1 Sedimentisphaerales bacterium | reverse complement strand
CGTTTGTTCTGCCGGTAGCGGCTCTGTTCGCAACCTCATTTGTTTACGGCAGATTCGCAGCCGATAACGAATTCGACGCCTGCAAGGCAAGCGGAATAAGCCCCGCAATGCTTATATATCCGGGTCTTATTCTGGCAATCATCGTTTCTATCGCAAATCTTGTCCTGAGCTTTCACGTTGTGCCGGTTTATGTCCACCGTGCCGAGGCAGCCATTAAGGCCGATGCCAAGCAAATTCTCTTCAGGAATATATACAGGCAGGGATATTACAATCTGCCGGGAGGAGGCTTCAGAATTTATGCTGAAGCCGTTGACCCTAAAAACGCCAGTCTGTTCGGTGTTGTTATAATAGACTCCACGAAAGGCAAAGACAAAAAGCTTATCACGGCCGAGTCGGCGACTGTAGGCTTCGACAACGCCAAAAAGTCGAACGAAGTAAAGGTATTTGCCAGAAATGCATTCCAGTTCGACGAGCACGGCGGAGTCTTTTTCAAGGCAATTTCAGTGCTTGGCGAGTTTCAGTCGCTGATGGGCGATAGCGTAAAATTTCGGAAAATTGAGCAGTTAAATGCCATCAAGGCTTCGCCGATTACCTATTATCCGGTTGCTGTGTGTGCATGGAATGCTTATGAACAACTGACCATTGAAATACTGGCTGACGAGATAAACAAGGCAATAAGCGCAGAGAAGGACAATTTCTATCAGCTTTACAACAATAACAGGCTCATAAAACTCAGCGCAAAAAAATGTGGTCTTGCTCCGGGCAGCCATCAGATAGAACTTACAGAAGATGTAGTGTTTTTTGAATATGACAAAAGCAGCAGTGAACTTGTGAAAAGTTACAGAGGGCAGAAACTTTACATCCAGCTTTCGGCAGAAACGGAAACCAGACCGAGTACGATACTTATCATTACGTTTCCAAATGCCGTCTGGCTCGACCGCGGTGTTGAATACATAAAACCGAGATATACGGTACAGGATATTGCCCTGCCGGACTCCGTGACGGCAAAACTCGGCGAAGATATTATAGATACCGCAAGAAAACATCAATATGTTTTGAAACCTTCGCCACAGCTTACAGCACTTATAACAGAGCTTAACAGAAAAATCCGCGTTACGCTTTTTGAAATAAAGGCGGAAGTTCATTCAAGGCTGGTTTTCGGGCTGGGCTGCGTTACGCTGATAATCATCGGCATCGGTCTGGGAATCAGATTCAGGGGAGGGCATCTGCTGACAGCCTTCGGTGTAAGCTCAATTCCTGCCGCGGCGCTCCTTATTTTTATTATGATGGGGAAAAATATAACACAGAACCAGCATTCGGTAATAGGAGCTAATTTAGGTGTTGGTTTTATGTGGGCAGGATTGGTGATTCTGACGATTTTTGCCCTTGTGCTTTACAGAAAAATGCTGAAGAGTTAAAAATGAAAATACTTGATAGATATGTAACGAAAAATTTTCTCACAGGTTATGTGATTGCGTTTGCCGTGCTGATGGGGCTGCGCGTAATGATAGACCTGTTTGTGAATATTGACGAATTTACGGAACATGCGGAGCTTACCACCGCGCAGGTGCTGAGCAATATTGCATTTTATTACGGCAGGCACTGTTTTCTGTATTTCAGGGATTTTTCAGGTATGATAACCGTTGTTGCGGCGGTGTTCTCGCTGGGGAAAATGACAAAAAGCAACGAACTTGTCGCGATTATGGCTTCAGGAGTGAGCCTCAAGCGTGTAATCGCGCCAATCCTGTTTCTGGCACTGGCTTTTACCGGCGTGCAGGTAGTTGACCAGGAATTTTTCATTCCGCCGATGGCGGATAAACTCGTCCGCACACCCGATTCGGTCGCTGATACACTTTTTTATGATATGTGGTTCATCACCGACGGGAACGCAAGCCTGTTCAATTCGCCGCAGTTCAATGTTAAGGATGAAACTATTATCACGCCGACGATAATAACACGCTCAAAAAGACAGGATTCGGGATTGTATGATGTTACAGGCATACTTAAGGCTGATTCGGCGCATTACGACCTCGACACAAAGTCATGGATTCTTGATAACGGTGTGCTTCTGAAGGTTTCGAAGGAACTTGCAGACAGGCCCTACGAAATAATAAAGTCGTATCCGAGCGACCTTACGCCGAAGGATATTCCGGTCAGACGAAAATCAGCTAATATGGACTTGCTCAGCTCTTACGACCTTGTCAGGCTCGCCCGGCAGAATCCGAAAGACCTCGCAAGACTCTATGCACAGAAGAACTTCCGGCTTACCGACCCAATAATAAACCTGGTTATGCTGATGATATCTCTGCCTGTCCTTGTATGCAGAGACCCTAAGACGCTAAAAAGCGCCGTGTTTATCAGCTTTGCATTGACGGGATTATGTTATATAATGACGTTTGTATGTAAAATTTTTGCGTCGGAAGTTGTAATTGCCGGCAGGGCGATGCCTGAATTGTGGGCATGGCTGCCGATATTTATCTTTCTGCCGATAGCGTTTATAGAATTGGATGCAATGAAAACTTAAATGGCCGCAAAGGCATAGAAAAGTTTCTTGCAATTTAAGAAACTTTTGGTAGAGTTATGAATATTAAAAAATGTAGAACGCATTTTTCACTCTGAGTAAATAGGCGCATAGCGGGAACGCCGAATATATGAAAAATAAATTTAACGAATCTGCTGATAATCAGAATCAGAAATTTCCTGTGATAAATGGTCCGGTGCCGCAGCCCTCGGTTTATAAGGCAATGAATCAATACAATACCGCAGAAACTGCAGAAAGATTTAATGCTGGTGTTATAGGGACCAAGACTGACCATCGTGAGAAAAAATGCGTCACCAAAGCCCTTAAGATTGCTGACATTCCAGCGGGGGCGCACATTTTAGACTTGCCCTGCGGAGCCGGTCGATTATTACCTTTGTTGAAGAGATTTGGGTATAAAGTTACAGGCGCCGATATTTCCGATTATATGCTTCTGCAAGCCCGCCGCTATGCCGGTCCTGCCGGAGAGAACTGCCTTGAAGAAACGGATAGTCTTCAGACTGCAAATATATTCCAAACCGGTTTTAAGGATAAGTGTTTCGACGCGGTACTTTGTCACCGGTTGTTCCAGTATTTTCCTGAACCCCAGCTCAGACAACAGGCTTTAAAAGAGTTGAAGCGAATATCCAGAGGACCAATCATAATCTCCTTCAAGTGTAATCTGGCCGTTAACTGTCTCGCATCTTATGCCAGGAGGAAATTTCTCCGTCGGAAAGACAGGGGCTGCAAACCCATCGATTATAAAGCCTTTGCGCAGGATGCGAAAGAAGCCGGTCTAACGGTCAAAAAGTGGATATTGACATTGCCTTTAATTTCGGAAAGATGGTATGTCATCCTTGAGCCGGATAATGCTTCCAATGCCGAAACCTCCCGCATGAATAGTGCCATCGCCAAGTCTAAACTCGGCAGAATCAGTCGAATAGCGGCTGTCGCGGCTGCTATTGTTATAGGGGTATTTTTATGGCCGCATGTCAGAGCGGTAACAGAACCAGATGCGTTCAAGATTGAGAGTATTGCAAGAAAATATCAAGACGGTAACGATAGATTCTATGTTGTTAGTGCTGCACATCGTTTTGCAGGTCTTAATACAGATAAAAACTTGTTTATTATGGATGACGTGGAGAAAATCTTCGAAAAAATTATTAACGACCGCAGCAAATCAAAAGATTCATATTTTTTTGTTGCCGCCAGGGATATAAGCAAAATAAAGAATACCCCCGCGTGGAATTATCTAAGATTTATCATTACCCTTCAGGTGGGAGGAGAAGATTTTGTTCTTTTAAATGCAGAACTACCCCAAGCAATTTGATTTAAGATATTTGATAAAGAGTAAGAGAGTCATAAAATGGAAGAATTTAAGATAGAGCCAGCGGAAAGAATTAAAAGGCTGCCTCAATATCTGTTCTGCATACTGAACGCTCTTAAGTTAGCTAAACGCCAGCAGCAGATTGACATTATCGACCTTGGTATGGGCAACCCGTCCGACCCGACTCCGCAGGTTATTGTTGATAAACTTTGCGAAGCCGCCCAGGACCCGCGCAACCAAAGATACAGCGCAAGCAAAGGCATCTTCAATCTGCGAAAAGAAGTTGCCATAAAATACGCAAAAAAATATAACGTCGAGCTTGACCCCAATACTGAAGTCCTGGCCTGCATTGGAAGCAAGGAAGGTTTTAGTCATATGTGCCTTGC
>JBAVNP010000137.1:0-4812 GCA_049691175.1 Sedimentisphaerales bacterium | reverse complement strand
ACTATGAGTTTTTTCAAAGGAAAAAGGATTATGGTAAAGAAGAAAAATTGCTGCGATTCGAATCGCAATGGTAACAGCTTTTTATTCACAAGCGAATCTGTAACGATGGGACATCCCGACAAAATCGCAGACCACATATCGGACGCGGTTCTCGATTCGATGCTGGCGCAGGACCCGGCCAGCCGCGTTGCCTGTGAAGTTCTCGTTACGACCGGTCTCGTCGTTGTTGCGGGCGAAATAACCTCCAGTGCCGTTGTGGATATAACCGATGTCGTTCGCGATACCATCAAAAAAATCGGCTACACGGATGCCGCTATGGGCTTCGATTATGACAATTGCGGAATTATTGTTACTCTTAAAAAGCAGAGCCCTGATATTTCGCAGGGCGTAACCGAAGGCAAAGGCCTTCATAAAGAGCAGGGCGCAGGCGACCAGGGCCTGATGTTCGGCTATGCCTGCAAAGAAACGCCGGAGCTTATGCCTATGCCTATTTGTCTGGCTCATCGTCTTGTCCAGAAGCTCGCCGATATGCGCCGCTCAGGAAAACTTCCCTGGCTGCGTCCCGACGGCAAAAGTCAGGTAACAATCGAATACAAAAACGGCAAACCGTTCAGGATTCACACAGTCGTTGTTTCGACTCAGCATTCCGACAAAGTAAAATACAGCACAATCAGGAAGGAAATTATCAAAAAGGTAATTATCCCGTCTATGCCCAAAGGCCTTCTCGATTCGAAAACAATTTATCACGTCAATCCTACCGGCCGGTTTGTCGTCGGTGGCCCTAAAGGCGACTGCGGCGTAACAGGCAGAAAAATCATCGTTGACTCTTACGGCGGAATGGGACGCCACGGCGGCGGAGCATTCAGCGGTAAAGACCCAAGCAAGGTTGACAGAACAGCCAGCTATATGGCTCGTTATATCGCAAAGAATATCGTCGCGGCAAACCTTGCCGATGTCTGTGAAATTCAGCTCTCTTACGCTATTGGTGTTGCCGAGCCGATTTCGGTACATATTGATACGAGAGGCACCGGCAAAGTCAGCGAGAAAGACCTTGAAAAGGCGATAAGGAAACTTTTCCCGATGACGCCAAAGGGCATGATAAAACATCTGAAGTTGCTGCGACCGATTTTCGCTCAGACTTCCTATCATGGCCACTTTGGCCGAAATCTGCCGGACTTCACCTGGGAAAAAACCGATATGGCCGCTAAACTGCGAAAAACTTTGGGATTGAAAAAATAAAAATGGCTTCTGAATTTATTCACAACGATTTTCTTTTGCAGACCGAAACCGCGAAATACTTATATCATCAGCACGCGGCCAGGATGCCGATTTATGACTATCACTGCCATTTGCCTGTCCAGCAGGTCGCCGAGGATGTTAAATTTAAAAACATAACGCAGGTCTGGCTCTACGGCGACCATTACAAATGGCGGGCGATGAGAACCAACGGCGTCGATGAACGTTACTGCACCGGCGATGCGAGCGACTGGGAAAAATTCCAGATGTGGGCACAGACCGTCCCGTCCTGCCTTCGCAATCCGCTCTATCACTGGACGCATATGGAGCTAAAAAGGCCTTTCGGCATCAGCGATAAACTGCTTTGCCCGCAGTCGGCAAAGGAAATTTATGACAGGTGCAATGAGCTTTTGAAATCGCCGAAGTTCAGCGCCCGCGGAATTATGCGGCAGATGAATGTAAAACTCGTCTGCACTACCGATGACCCCATTGACGATTTGCGCCATCACAGGAAAATCGCTATTGATGGCTTTGAAATAAAAGTCTATCCCGCCTGGCGGTCCGACAAGGGAATGGCCGCCGAGAATACTAAGGCGTTGAACGAATGGATAGACAAACTTCAGCAGGCCGCCGATATGGAGATTAAAGATTACGATGGCTATATTGAAGCGCTCAGAAAAAGACACGATTATTTCCACGCCAACAACTGCCGCCTCAGCGACCACGGAATCGAAACAGCCTTCGCTGAAGATTATACCGCCGGCGAAATTAAAAAAATCTTCGAAAAAATTCAAAAAGAAAAAACCCTCGATAATCAGGAAATACTTAAATTCAAATCGGCTATGATGTATGAATTCGGCCTGATGGACGCTGAAAAAGGCTGGGTTCAGCAGCTTCATCTGGGTGCGCTGCGGAACAACAATACAAGAATGTTTAAAACGCTCGGCCCCGATACCGGCTTTGATTCCATCGGCGATTTTGAAATCGCTAAACCGCTCGCTAAATTTCTCGACAGGCTCGATTCGCAGAATAAACTGCCAAAAACTGTCCTTTACAATCTCAATCCTCGCGACAATGAGCTTTTGGCCACGATGCTCGGCAATTTCCAGGATGGTTCCGTCGCCGGCAAGATGCAGTTCGGCTCCGGCTGGTGGTTCCTCGACCAGAAGGATGGTATGGAAAAGCACATAAACGCTCTGTCGAATCTCAGCCTCTTGAGCAGGTTTGTCGGAATGCTTACCGATTCTCGAAGTTTCCTTTCATATCCTCGGCACGAGTATTTTCGCAGGATTCTCTGCAACATTCTCGGCAATGATGTCGAAGCGGGATTGATTCCAAAAGACTTAAAGCTCCTCGGCCAAATGGTTGAGGATATTTGTTTCAATAACGCCAAAAACTATTTCGGTATGGAAATATAATATATTTTCGGTCAGCTGCTTGTTTAACTGTCAGATTTAGGTATATTGATTAGTGGTTTGTATGGGAAAACCCGGTTAAATTATGAAAGGGAGAAAAATGGCTCGGAAAATTGTGTTAATGGTGTGTTTGTTGTCGTTATCGTTATTGTTGGTTTCGGGATGCGAGGAAAAACAAAAGTCTGCCTCGCAGGTAAATGCCATCAAACAGAAGCAGGCACAGGAGCTGAAGTATTCTATTGCCGGACTTAGTGATGACGGTAATATAAAGGCGACCTTATATGAAACTCCGCGCGACCTGGTGATAGCACGCAATCCGGGAGTTGATAACCAGCAGCTTTATTTGACTGTTGTCGGAAAAGACGGCAAACCAAAGGAATGTTGCAAAAAACCGATGAGAATAGCGGTTGATAATAACGGGAAATTGATTTTGCGCTGTCCGCATTGCGGAAAACTTAAACCTATCGCGGTCAAAGACGGCAAAGTAACAGTCCAATAGGCCGGTATTCGCCAAAGGCTGAACCGACATAAAACAAGTATTGCGTTTATCGCGGCGGATAAAGTCTGTCTATATTCTCTAAGCAGGGCAGGGTTTTCGTTCGTCTTCTTTTTTATACCGTGTTAGTCTGTGTCCGTCAGTGTTTTAGTCAGTGTCTGTCCGTGTTCTCATTTCATATAAATCACTCGCTAATAGGATTGTTTTAAATGGTTCTTGTTTAAATATTGGAAAATTTAGTGGCGCGTATTCTTCATCGCTGTTTAGTATAATGAATTTATCTCTTGCCATAGCCGCCAGTATCAGCCCGTTGGGCGTAAAAGGGCTGTAGAAGCAAAGTCGTTTATTTCCCGTAAAATATATCGCGCAGTATTTAGGTTTATCTTTTGTTTTTCTTCTTATGCTTACACCGATAAAGCCTGTTGAATTTTTTAAAATGCGGTTAAGCATATTTTGCCGATTGGTTACGATTCGCAGGTTACTTCTTCGGTTATCTAAGGGGTTTCTGTTTATATGGTCGACTACTTGTTTTTTCTTTGCCTTTATAACTATCCTCGCAAGGGCGGTTGTCTTTCTGGTTTTCCTGTTGCGGACAAATACCTGTCCTGCTTTGGAGAGTATCAGCGTTGAGTTTAGGATTTTGGGATTATAGAAGGTATCCGCATCGAGTTTAACTTCTCTCCCCGCCACTTTTCTTATTAAATAATCTTCTTTTTTCTTAACCATATATTTAGCCCCTCGGCCTTAATCCGCCGAAGCCTTTGGCGAAGGTGGATGCCGAGGGGTTCGTTTTGAACATTTCGGTTTTGGTAATTTGATATTGTTTAGGATTTCGATATTCGGATTTCGTATTTTTCTACCACTTTTCACTTATCACTTTCTCTGGACATAGTATTTCCCTTTCAAAAAACGGATAATTGAAGGAAATTGTCATTCCCGAGAATGCACTTCTTTGAATTTCTACAGGGAATATCCAGATTTGCTTTGTTCTATTCCCATACGGAATAAGAACTTACGTTGATTTATTAACTTTTTGCCTAACTTTATATGTATTTTACGAAATTGCATAACAAAAGTCAATGATAATTTTAAATTTTTTTTTAAAATTATCACCTTATTCCCTAAATTCTAACCCCTAATTTTCCTTTGCTCTTTGCCTTTTCAACGCTATAATTTGCCTTAATATGAAAAAAAGGAGAATCCAATGAAACGAATCCTGTTTTTTATCGTGTGTATTTCTCTGATACCTGCCGCCTTTGTCAAAGCAGATGTATCAGACAAGAATGCTCAATTGCTCCAAGCCGCACAAGATGGCAACCTGCCTACGGTGCAAACTGCTCTGACTGACGGTGCCGATGTCAATGCCAAGGACAAAAACAGTCAAACGGCATTAATGGGGGCGGCATACAAGGGTCATACGGAAGTCGTCAAACTTATTTTGGAAAAGGGCGCTGATGTTAACACAAAGACTAATGACGGCGAAACGGCCCTGATGGTAGCGTCGCTGCAAGGCCATACGGAGGTCGTCAGACTTCTTTTGGAAAAGGGCGCTGATGTTAACACAAAGACCAATGACGGCCAAACGGCCCTGATACTATCAGCAGGGTATGGCCGTATAGAAGTCGTCAAGCTACTTTTGGAAAAGGGTGCTGAGGTAAATGTGAA
>JBAVNP010000136.1:0-4741 GCA_049691175.1 Sedimentisphaerales bacterium | reverse complement strand
ATCCTGGGCCGTTTCGCTGGTTTCTATTCCGTTCTCAGTGCTCCATCTAACCTTTCTTTCGAATGGAAAAGAAGCAATAAAGGCCGGCTTTTGTACAGGAGCACGAAGAAAACGCCGACGATTAATGAACCGGATGTTATCACTATGGCTCAAAACCATTATATTGCCGTCGTAACTGATGACGTAAGCGTCAAACTCCCAAATAGATGAGCCAAAATAATAGCGAACATTCCAAAATTCGCCAAAAGTAATTGTTACCGGCATTGTCAATCGAATCGCCAGTTCAGTATCACTGTTTTTTACAACAGTTGCCTTAATCTCTTCTGAATTTTGTGCCTTTTGACGTACCATATGAACTTCTTTGCCCACAGGAATCTGCCTGCTGCTCAATTTTTCCGATTTGGCCGGCGAACCTCTCGAGAACGAAACTTCTTTTTTGAATCCGAGCTTTTCACGCAGAGATAATAAAACCGTCTCCAACTGCTGGTTCTCTTCAACAGTCTGCCGCCCCACAAGTTTTTTTTTCATTTTGGCAGTTCCTGTGTTAAAAGCGGCAGCCATTGTGAATATTGATTCGCTTTGCTTTAGCCCTGCTTTACGTGCAATCTCAAGGAGAGTTTGATACTCAGGGAAGGTCAAACCTCTTTTCTCGGCATATTCGATAAACAAATTCTCGTCGTTTTTTCGCTCCTGCCTGATTCGCTTGAAGGTGACCACAAAAAACAGCGCTGTTAATATAATTATGGCAATTACGCCGGCCAGAATAAGCCCGCGTTCGGCCATAAAATTACTGCCTTTAATATTCCTTAAAGCATCAAACCGTTGAAGCGGCGTCAAAGCCAAAATGATGGTGCTTAAGGTTGTTTCAACCGCAGGCATTGTCATTTAAAGTTCCAAACTTACTAACTGATAAGAGAGGTTAATTCTCTGAGTATTTCATTGGCAACTCTGATTGTCCTCGCATTGGCCTGGAACCCATTTTGGGCTTGAATCATATTGACAAACTCAGTTGCAACATCTGCATTGGATTTTTCCAGTGAGCTGCCGTGAATGGAGCCGGCACCACCTATCATCGCCTGGGTAGCTACCGCTCCGCCGGAGTTAGCCGATGGAACAAAATAACCACCTCCAACACTTTCCAAACCTAACGTATTCTGGAATAACGCTATCTGTAAGGTAGCAAGATTCTTCTTAATACCATTTGAAAAGGCACCGATAAGTGTTCCTTCGTTATTGACCGAGACGGTAGAAAGGTTGCCTGCCTGATAGCCGTCCTGCGCTCTTGCTACCGCTGTGGAGTTGCCTGAAAACTGCGTCAGGCCGTTAAACTGGCCTACTGTTCCAAGGTCCATTGCGATGGTTTGCGACTCATCGGAATGAGCAAATGTTACTATAAACTGGGCTGTATCGTCAATTGCGGCATCCAAGCCGGAATAAGAACCATCGGTCTCATCAAATTGTAGCCCACTGATACGACGATTGTTCTTGGCAGTGGTGGATATATTGATATTACTGATGTCGCCTGAAATTGCGGTAAGTATGAAGTCCCATGTATTGTTGGTATCCGTTCTCACAAACGCACCAGAGAGAACGTGTTCGCCGCCCAGAGAATCAAAGACGGTAATATTGACGTTCTTGACTTCCTCGCCGCCGACAGTAGGCATCTCAAAATACGCCGGGACCTTCAATGTGCCGTCTCCGCTCCATGCCATAGCCAAATCTGATTGGCTGTAGCCGCTTTTGGCATCGGTTATTACGAGTTTACCGGCAGATAAACTTGCTGCCGCGCCATCGCCAAGGATGCCTTGTGCCTCAAAACCTTGTGTTGTTTGTGCGATTGAACTTGTTATTGGTGCACCGGTATTAGTCAGTGCGGAAGAATCCATGGTAAGCAAGCCCACGTCTCCTAATGTATCGTTAAACGTAAAAGTTACCCCGTTGGCCATAGCAGCCGAGACAGTGATATCGCCTACGGCAACGGTTGATAAAGCTTCAAGAGCAGTTTCAATATCATCAGCCGTAGCATTCCAGTTAATAGCAGCCGTTGTTTCACCGCCGTAAGTCAAGTGAAAATGACCGGCATCCGGAGCGGCGCTAAGTGTTACTGTCTGCACTTCAGGAACTGCGGCGGTACCTTCAGAAGTGTTCAGCCAATCCAATACATCGTCCAAAGTCGTTGTTGCAGTAACAGGCATCGTCAGGTCAACTGTCGGACTGCTGCCTAATGCAGTGCCGTCCGGCTTATAACCGGAGAAAGTAATCACGCCCGCCGTCAGTGTTCCGGTATACTGGTCAAGGTCGGCTATTTTTGCGTCAGCGGTCGCCGCAGTGCCGCCAATTGTATAAGCTATATTGGATCTGAGCACATTTGTCTGTGGTGTCGTAAGTGCTGCATTAGCACTTAGATTACCGGCCAACGTTACCAAAGAGGTGGCTTGTGCGGTCATTGCTACATCGTAAGGCACGATAATATTGCTGTTACCGGGTGTCTGGAAACCGTCAGATTCACCAACGGAACCAATACGCTGAACAATATAGCCCAAGGCCGGATCAACAAGGTTTGAATTGGCGTCCACTGCAAAAGTACCTGCTCGTGTGTAAATGTTCTTTTCACCGTCACTCAATACGAAATATCCCTCTCCTTCTAAAGCCATATCCAGAGGATTTCCTGTATTTACAATGTTACCTTGTGCCATATTGGGCGATATGCCGGAGACTCCCACACCGCTGCCCATTTGTTGAGGGTTTGTACCGCCGACTGAACTGGTCGGCTGAGACGCCTTTTTTATCGTTTCACTCAACAATTCTGAAAAAGTTATACGGCTGGCCTTAAACGCCGTGGTATTAACGTTTGCCAGGTTGTTGCCTGCTATGTCAAGCATTTTCTGGTGAGCCTGTAAACCCGTAACGCCCGCTGATAATGCAAAACTCATTTTTATTTCTCCTTAAGTAAGAATGTATTCTTAATAACCGATTATTTTTAGTTTTCTACCAATACGACGGCATCTAAGCCGAGAGTATATTCTTGTGCTTCTTGGCCCTGGCCGACTGTTACTCCCAGCAGACTTTGGCCTGTGCTTTGGTTGTAAAATGCCGAAGTAACTTTTCCGACTGTCTTTTCGTATTCTCCGGTTGTTTCATTCGTTGTGTAGAATGTAACATTTTTATTCAGCAGCGAATTGGCGTAGTTGCGCTTAGTAGTAGCAAGTACATCCGCAAAACTTGTGTTCATCGATTCTAACTGCTGAAGCTGCGAAAACTGCGCTAATTGAGAAGCCATCTGGTCATTATCCATTGGCTCGAGGGGGTTTTGGTTCTGCAGCTGTGTAACAAGAAGTTTCATATAATCCATTTGTATCTGGCTTGCTGATGTTATTCCTGATGTACTCATAACTTTTTGCCTTTTCAAAAAATCTTACATAAAATAATACTGCCCTGAACAAACAGTCTCAAAATGAGCAATTGCCGTGCCATATTGAAATCTTTATCATCCGCGTAAAGGATAATTTGTTATAAGAGCAGGGGTTAAGGAAAGTCATAATTTTAAAGGGCGTTCCCTTTGGCTTGTATAAAAACTGGATAAATGGATAAATCTTCCTGCGCTGGCGGAAAATCTTGCCGAGCTGGCGTTAAAGACTGCTGCTTCGTCACCTAATCCATATTTAGACTATTATTTACCATTTTGGCCAAAAAAATTCACTCTGCTTTTCACGCAGATGGCAACGCTGCAAAACGTCCCATAAAAAGCAAACGTCCTATAAAAGTTAAACCTAAAAACGTGCTCTTTGTTTTCTCTACAGCGTCCTATAAACTTGAAACTAAAATAAAAACATTCCAGAATAAATAAACCCTCGATATTATTAGTCCGTCCCATAAATAATTAAAGTTGTTCGATGTACTTGTCGATTAACAGAGTAACCTTTAGAGTAACCTTTAGTAACCTTTAGAGTAACATTTAATAACCTTTAGTAACCTTTGATGAAAACATCCCTTTGATAAAATATGAGATACCCCAAACAATAAGAAGACTCCGGGATACAGCGAATGATATTACATAACGTTGTTACGGTAGGCAAAGGAACAGAGGTTTATCAGTTAGCTCGGCAGGTTGGCCGAGAGGTATTTTCGGCTGATGACCTTACCGAAGCATTGGAAATCAGCAGGAGAGTTAATCCTGATTTAATCCTCTTTGACCATCGGTTCACCCCGAACTGTATCCGGGAATTCGTCAGCACGACCGATAAAAATTCAGATATTCACATCATAGTAGTTGGCAGCGATGAAAACAACACACATTCTCCCGAACAGTTTATAGAAGCCGGAGCTCATTATTATTTACGGGGCAAACAAGACCATCATAAGCTGTCCGAAATTGCAAATAAAATAAAAAGTGAACTTGGGGAAAATACAAAGGACTTCTTTGCCGATGACCTTGCTGCTTCGGTTTCTATGGTTGGCCGAAGTAAAGCAGCTCTTCATACGCTTAAAATGATTAAGCTTGTCGCAGCCAGCCAATGCAATCCGGTTTTGATAGTCGGAGAAACCGGTACAGGCAAAGAATTGGCGGCCAAGGCAGTTCATAATTTGCGGCACCCGAACGAGCCGTTTATAGCTGTTAATTGTGCCGCTTTGACCGCAAATTTGCTGGAAAGTGAGCTTTTTGGCCATGTAAAGGGCTCTTTTACCAGTGCCGACCGTGAAAAAACAGGACTTATAGAATTAGCCGGGGCCGGCACAATCT
>JBAVNP010000135.1:0-2636 GCA_049691175.1 Sedimentisphaerales bacterium | reverse complement strand
AATTGAGGCGTAATCATCGAGGTCCATTTTCCAAATATGGCGCCGGCTCCTCTTAATGCTTTTCTGCCTGTAATCAGCTCATATACCACCAGAGAACCGGCGGCAAAGCCAAAGGGTATCAGGTAATAAATCAGGCGATAAAGTAAAAGAGCACCGAAGACGGCAGATGGCTCAACCAACGGCGCCAATAACAAAAGAATTACCGTTTCAAAAACTCCCAGGCCGCCGGGAATATAACTTGAAAGACCGGCTATCTGGGCAAGCAGAAAAATGCCGACAAACTGAAAAAAACTTAGTCCTGTTCCGGCCGGCAGTAAAACATAAAGAACGCCGCAGGCGAGAAGCCAGTCCGTACAGGCGAGTACTATCTGCCCGAGCAGAATCGCAGGACTTAATCTGGCAAATTCCCAGCCGCCAAATTTCAAAGGTTTTTTGCTTAAACCGGCATAGACTACGTATCCGATTACGGCCGCTATAAAAACAAATCCCAAAGGTCTGACCGAGACAAGCGGTATGTGCAATGCAGCAGGAATTTGCTGGTGAAGAAAGATAAAGACGATACCGGCAAGACTAAAAAATCCCAGCCAGAATGTAACACTGCAGAATACAATCAGTTTTGCGATCTCGGCTGTTGAAATTCCCAGGGCGGAATAGATTCGATGCTTGGCGGTACTGCCGCCTAATATAGTCAGATTATGGCCGAAAACGTATCCCACAAAGGAAGCAAACGCAATCTGGGGGTATCTGAGCTGATGACGAAGGTAACGAAGAGCCAGCGTATCGTAAAATGTCAAAACAGTGTAATCCAGAACCGTCAGCAATACAGCCAAAAGCAAATATACAAAAGGGGTCTGATGTACCTGCGCCATAATATCGCTGAAATGATACTGCTTAAGCCTGTGATGGATAATAACCAGTGCAACACAGAACAAACAAATGCCCACCACGCTGCCAAAGTAACGAAACATTTTCTTATTCATATAATCACCGGCTTATTCATTAACTTTATTTTGCCGTTGCTTTGTCTATTTGTCAAACAGGCTCTTTTAATCGCAAAAATCCTTAAATGGCAAAAAGGAATGTTTACCAGCCAAATCGTTGTTGCTTTTTTTAAACATTTTACTACCTCCGCCCCTTACAAGACCTTAGAGCCGATAAAAAACGACTTTTCAACATTGTTATCGCCCCTTGTGTTGCCTAAAGACAACACACTGCTAAACTTTAACATACCTTTAAGCATAAATTTGGCGAGAAAATCTGCCGGTAACCTATTCTAAAATCTGTCTTTGTGGTCAATTTAGATGCAGTTATTCAATACTAAAAAATTCTGGCATAACCTTTGCTCGATTTCATAACACTTTATTGGCGGGAGGGGCTCTATGAATTCCTTGGAGGAGGAAGAAGTAGAAGCCCCCCTCTGTACGCAACCAGGGCTAAAAAAACTAAAAAACGAGCCCTGTTAAATTATATATTGCGTTTGGTTTGGGAGCTGGCCGGGAGGAGGCAGCTCCTTTTTTTGCGCAAATTATCATAACCGTTTTCCCGCTTTAATTTTCCCTTGTGTACCTTTATAATCTAACGCTATGAACCAGGCGATTTACAGGATTATAGATGCTAATTTCAACCGTGCACGCGAAGGCCTGCGCATAGCAGAGGAATTCTGCAGATTCGCCCTGAATAATGAAGCTCTTAGCAGCCGCTGCAAACAGGCCAGACATCAATTAAGCTCCGCTGTCAGCAAATTTGATACGCAAAGACTTATTACTGCTCGTGATACCGAAAACGACATCGGCTGCGGAATGAAAGTCGCTGAGCAAATGAAACGAGGCGGGCTTGAAGACTGCGTTACCGCCGGCTTTGCAAGAACTACCGAGGCATTGAGAGTTCTTGCTGAAACTGCCGCAACCATAGACGCAGCAACAGCCAATGCGTTTGAACGGCTGCGTTACGATTGCTACACACTTGAAAAAGATATTACCCTGTTTGGCTTCGGTGCCTTAAAATTCGCAAAAGTAAGGCTTTACGGCATTATAAGTGTCGAAAACTGCCCGGATGCGATAACTATCACAAAGGCTTGTGCCGAAAACGGAGCCGATTGCCTGCAATTGCGGGCAAAGAATATAACAGATGCGGAATTCCTCTCGCTTTCCAAAAGGTTTGTTGATTTATGCAAACACCATAGCGTCATAAGCATAATCAACGACAGAATAGACATAGCTGTCGCGGCACAGGCCGATGGAATTCACCTCGGCCAGAACGACCTGCCAATCGAGGAAGTTCGCAAATGCCAGCTCAAGCCCCTTATCACAGGAATAAGTACACATTCCATGGCTGAACTTATGAAAGTGGTTGAGCATAAGCCGCATTATGTAGGATTAGGCTCAGTTTTCTCAACAACTACCAAACAGGTCGATGTTTGCGGCCTTGAGTATGTATCCAAAGCAATTTCGTTTCTGAAGGACAAACCTGTTGAAGCGGTAGCAATCGGCGGCATTAACCTGGAGAATATTGAAAAAGTTCTTCAGGCTGGAGCAAAAAAAATCGCAGTTTCTTCCTGCATCTGCAAAGCTGAAAATCCGGCCCAGATGTGCAGAAAACTTAAGCAAAAAATTCTGCAATACTGCAAAGACTAACCG
>JBAVNP010000134.1:0-24835 GCA_049691175.1 Sedimentisphaerales bacterium | reverse complement strand
GATATTAGCTGTCTATGAAGGCAAACTAAGTGCCTTTGACATATTGCTAAAATACAGGAAAAAAAACGCCAACAATAAATGGAGTATAATCCGAACACCAAAACATATTCACTGGGCAGTTGACGTTTTATTGAAGATGCAGCACCATGAATCTTTAACCAAAGAATTCCTTGATTTTATGATTGATACATGGAATCAAACAATGCCTATAATCTCTGAGGATAAACGGCAGTCTTTAGACGTAGATGAATTGCTGCAAATTGGTACGGATGAATTAAAAAAGTTTGAACAACTAAGCAAATCGGGAGAATACAGCATTAGTTTTTTGGTTTTACTCGCAAAACTTTTAATGCTTCAGGAAAAAACAAATCGACATGATGCTTATATGTTTAGGAAATTGTTAGAGTCTCTTAAGCAAAATAATGACTTGTTTCAGATTATCTCGAATGCCAGTTTTGGTGGACGAAAAAAATAATAACTACAAGCTATTTATATATGGTTGATATTTTATGAATTATACAGGGATATTTAAAAATAGAATCGATTGCGATAACTCACAAGAGGTTTTTGATTATCTGATTTCGTCATTAAAAGAGACGATAACAAATTGGGATTTTTTTGTTAATTGGGCCAAAGTATTCAAAGGTATAAAAAACATTGAAGTTGATTTAAACATTTTGAACTATCTTATTGGCAAAGATAACATTGAACAAGAATTCAAATCTTTAATTAACGAACACCCCTCTATTGTTCATGTAATGCCCATACTAATAGCCTGCCGAGAAACCAAATTTAAAATTTTAACAGATTTTTCAAATAACGGAATTTTCCAGTATGAGGATTATGATTTTTCAAGAGATTCCAACATTAGTAAAGATAAAGTTGTTGAATTTGCGATTAAAACCGGGTTCTTGAATTTACTAAAAGATAAGAAACTAAAAAATATTGTGGATTATGTTATAGGGGTTGAAGTAGGATTGGATTCGAATGGCCGGAAAAACCGTGGCGGTTCAGCAATGGAGAGGATTGTAGAATTTTATGTTAAGAATGTTTGTGAGAAGAATAAATTTGACTATTTGAGAGAGGCGACATCAAAGGAAATAAAAAATAAATGGGGGATAAATTTAAAAGTAGATAAATCTTCACGCAGGATTGATTTTGTCATTAAAAAGGGGAACTCATTGGCACTAATAGAAACCAATTTTTACAGTGGAGGTGGTTCCAAGTTAAAATCTACAGCAGGAGAGTACAAAAGTATGTATGATTTTTGGAAAAAAGATGGTCGGTGTTTTATCTGGATAACAGACGGTGCTGGCTGGAAAAAGACTAAATTGCCTTTGCAAGAAACATTCGAACATACAGATTATATTTTGAATCTTGATATGGTATCTAAAGGTCTTTTAGAAGACATCATTTTAAATTATTAATGGCAACATCAAAAAAAATAGATTATTCACCAGAGTTTACTACAGTCTGGTCATTTCCCGAAAGAGGCAGTTGGGCGACGCATAAGCCGCAATATCGCGGCAATTTTGCGCCGCAGATTGCAAGAAATATTATCGAAATGTATTCGCAAAGAGGTGATACTGTCCTCGACCCGATGGTTGGGGGCGGAACAACAATTATTGAAGCAAAACTGCTTGTTAGAAATGCAATCGGACTTGACATAAATCCCCAAGCAATAGAAATTACGAAAGAGGCATTAAAATTTAATCATCAACCTGCAAGCAACCAGATTGTAAAAATAGGTGATGCAAAAGACCTCTCATTTATCAAAGATAACAGTATAGACCTTGTGCTTACTCATCCGCCTTATATGAACGTTATAAAATATTCTGATGGCAAGATAGACAATGATCTTTCAAATATCGGCAGTATGCCGATATTCTGCGATGAAATTGAAAAAATGGCAAAAGAATTTTTCAGAGTTCTAAAACCTGACAGATATTGCGCAATACTGATTGGTGATACTCGCAAGAGCAGGCACTTTGTGCCGTTAGCATATAATGTTATGCAACGGTTTTTGAAAGTCGGTTTTGTTTTAAAAGAAGATATAGTTAAGGTTCAGCATAATTGCTCATCTACAGGCCGATGGATACAAAAGGCACAGAAAGATAAATTTTATCTTATTATGCACGAACATTTATTTGTTTTTCGCAAGGCAAAAAAGGGTGAAGATTTAGGAAAAGTGAAATACTCAAGTAATCATGGCAAAGAAACGACTTGAAGAAATTATATATAATATAAAGCAAGAGGTTGCAAAGAAGGTGTTGGCGGAGATTTCGCCGATAAGAAAATTTCCAGAGGATTTTTTGAGCGCTAAAGTAAAAAAAGAATTGGCCGTGCCTATAAAGTATCCGAAACTTTCCAAGCCGGGGATTAAGATTGTCGGGCGCGAACATCGAATCCGGCGGGCGAAAATAGACCCTAAAAAAGTCAATAAAACATTAGACTTAATCAAAGAATGGGAAAAAGGGGCAATGGTAAAGTATGAGGAAATAGGACTGCCGGAGGGGGAACTTGAATTAAATTTCGGCAGGAAATTTGAAATCCGCTTCGCAAAGAGCGGGATGGTTCTTTTGGGATTTGCGAGCTACGAGCGGGCAAAATATCTGCTATACAGCAGGAAAATCCATTCGGCAAGCTCAGGACAGGCAGGACAGTGCATATATAAAATACCCAAGAACGAAATTGTCGTTAAACGAGCCGTGCGAGATTATGAAAAATACCTTAAGGAAATACGAGATAATATAACAAAGGCATTTATGGCAAGAAAGGCAAACAGCGACATAGCAGATACATTGGCGAGAGAGGTACTTAAAGAGATAAATCTGCCATATCCATACGCGATATAGCTAAACGAACCCTGCCATCATCTCCGCCTTGCGGCGGATAAATAACCCCCAGTGAAACTGGGGGCTAAACTCTGTAACCCTCGGCATAAAGCCGAGGGCTTTAGGATTTTGACGAACCACTAAACTTGTTGACCGGATAAGACTGAAAAGTATAATACTGCAATCTTAAAGTCATTCATAAGGGCAGAAAATGTATTTTATCGGCTATGACGCAGGCAGTTCATCAATTAAGGCATCGCTTCTCGAAGCACAGACGGGTAAAATCATTGCCTCGGCGACAAGTCCGAAGAAAGAGCTTGAAATTATCACACTCAAGACCGGCTGGGCAGAACAAAAGCCGTTAGTCTGGTGGGATAATGTAAAAAAAGCAACGGCTGAAATACTTCAAACTTCGAAAGTCAATCCGGCTGATATAAAAGCAATCGGTATTTCATATCAAATGCACGGGCTTGTCCTGATTGACAAAAATAAACAATTATTAAGAGACGCGATTATCTGGTGCGACAGCAGGGCGGCGCCGATTGGCGCAGAGGCTGCAGAGAAAATCGGGCACAAGAAATGTCTCGAAACACTTTTAAATCTGCCGGGGAATTTTACCGCTGGCAGACTGAAATGGGTAAAAGACAATGAGCCGGAGGTTTACAAAAAAATTTATAAAGTCCTTCTGCCGGGCGAATATGTCGCAATGAAAATGACGGACAGAGCGGTAACTACGCCTTCGGGTCTTTCGGAACATATAATCTGGGATTACAAAAAACACGGTATCGCGGAAATTATGCTCGAACATTTCGGCTTTGACAGGTCATTTTATCCTGAAGTGCTGCCGAGTTTTTCAGTTCAGGGCGAATTGACATCGCAGGCTGCCGCGGAGCTTGGCTTGAAAGCGGGAACGAAGATTACATACCGCGCGGGCGACCAGCCGAATAATGCGCTTTCATTGAATGTTCTTAATCCCGGCGAAATAGCGGCAACGGCAGGCACAAGCGGCGTTGTTTACGGCGTTACGGAAAAGGGCGCTTACGATGCCAAATCGCGAGTCAATAGTTTCGTTCACGTGAATTACAGCGAGAAGACGCCGCGGTATGGCGTGCTTTTATGCGTAAGCGGAACGGGCATTCTGAACAGCTGGCTGCGGCGAAATGTCTCGGGCAATGCGGATTATAACCAGATGAATACGCTGGCTGCGCAGGCGCCGATTGGCTGTGACGGGCTGGCGATACTGCCGTTCGGCAACGGCGCTGAGAGAACGCTCGAGAATAAAGATATCGGCGCGCAGATAAGCGGTCTGCGGTTTAATATTCATACCGAGAAACATCTTTTGCGCGCGGGGCAGGAAGGTATTGTCTTTGCCTTGAATTTCGGCTTGAAGATAATGCACGATATGGGTGTGAAGGTGAGCAAGGTTCGGGCCGGCGATGCGAATATGTTTTTAAGTCCGCTGTTCTGCGAGGCGTTTTCCTGTGTGACGGAAACAGTTGTGGAACTTTATAATACGGATGGCTCGGCGGGCGCTGCGCGGGGAGCGGGAATCGGTCTTGGCTTTTACAAGGATTTTTCGCAGGCGTTTGAAGGATTGAAGAGCACAAGAAAAATCGAGCCTGACAGGAAACTTGTGCCGCAGTATAAGGCCGCTTATGAACACTGGCTCGGCGTTCTTAAACGTGCATTTTAAATAATTTTCAATAAATGGAAGAATATGAAAGAACAATTATCCGAGGGCGAAACATATAAAAAACCAGTCGTCCTGGTTGTATGTGCGATACTTGCGGTAATTACAATTATTGCTTATGAGCCGCTGCGCCATAACGGATTTGTGAGTTACGACGACGACAAATATATTACTGAGAACCCGCAGGTGAAACAGGGTCTGACCCTTGAAACGCTGAAATGGGCGTTTGCCAAACCGCACTACTTTATGTGGCATCCCCTTACAACGCTGAGTTATTTAATTGAATATGAATTTTTCGGCGCTAATCCTGTCGCTTCTCACCTGATAAACTTACTGTTCCATATTATTAACGCGCTGGTATTGTTCTGGATACTGAAGAAGATGACGGGGGCGTTCTGGCCGAGCGCATTTGCGGCGGCGGTATTTGCGGTGCATCCGCTGCAGGTGGAATCTGTGGCGTGGGCGGCGGAGAGGAAAAATGTTCTCAGCGGTTTGTTTTGGCTGCTGACCATTGCCGCTTATATCAGATACGCGGACTTCGGTGAGCTCAGTCGAGGCGAAAAGCCAAAAGCAGGCCGGTATATAGTTTTGCTGCTGGTTTACGGATTGTGCATTCTGACAAAACCGACTGTTGTGGTTGTGCCGTTTGTGCTGTTTTTGCTGGACTTCTGGCCTCTGCGAAGAGTTGCACGAAATACGATACGCGGGCTAATCATCGAGAAAATACCGCTGTTTTTACTTGCAGCCTTTTTGAGTGTTGTTACGGTTATTGCTCAAAAGAGCGGCGGCGTTATCAAAACTGTCGAAACGATGCCGCAATTCGCATTTCAATACCGTCTGGAAAATGCGGTAGTTTCATATATCAGTTATCTATTCAAGATGGCATATCCTGTAAATCTTGCGGTGTTTTATCCTCATCTTGGACCGAAGATAGGTTTGTGGCAACCGCTGCTGGCGCTGGTTGCACTGGCGGTGATTACTGGGCTTGTGTTTTATTTTGGAAGACGCCGCCGCTATCTCGTTACAGGCTGGTTGTGGTATGTGGGAACATTAGTGCCGGTAATCGGCCTGATACAGGTTGGCGGGCAGGCAATGGCCGATAGGTATATGTATCTGCCGATGATGGGGCTGCTGATTATTATCGCAGAGTTATTGTCGGAGGCGGTGCGGAAATGGCGGCACAGCCGATACGTTCTTTTTGTAATATCCGCCGCAATTCTTGTTGTTCTGATGATTGCCGCAAGAAGTCAGGTTCGATACTGGAAGGATGACTTTATACTTTTTGGGCACGCGATTGACGCAACCAAAAACAATGAAAATATGCATTACAATATCGGCTATGTTTATCAGCAGAAGGGGCAGTTTGAAAAAGCGATGGAGCATTACAAAGAGGCGCTGCGAATCGAGCCGGGCGACCTGCGAGCGATGAACAATCTGGGAGCTTTGCTGCTGAACCAGGGTAAAACGGATGAGGCGTTAAATATTTTTGAAAAGGCGGTGCAGCTGAACAGTCGTTATATTAGCAGTATAAATAATCTCGGTCTTGCGCTTCGCGAGAAAGGCCGAGTCGAAGAGGCGATGGAAAAGTGGCAGCAGATGCTTGACCTTGAACCGACGCAGCCTGATGCACATTTTAACATAGGCATTGAGATGCTTCGTAACGGCAAATATAGTCAGGCTGTTGAGCATTTCAACAAAACGCTGGAAAAGAAAAAGAAGTGGGACGTATATAATTATCTTGGGGCCGCTTACTCGGCTCTGGGGCAGTTTAAGGCCGCGATGGATAATTATAACGAAGCGATTAAGCTCAAGCCCGGCGATATGAATATTGAGTCCGATATAGCAATTACGCTGATGAAACTGGGCAAGGCCCAACAGGCAGAACAAATCTGGCAGCGCATTCTGGCGGCAGAGCCGGAAAATTATAAGGCACATTACGGACTGGGTCGGCTGCTGGCAGATAAAAAACAATTCGATAAAGCAATGGAGCATTTTAATAAGGTATTGCAGGCAAAGCCGGACTGGTATGAGATTCATCTGAGAATTGCGAATATTTGTTATGAACGGAAAGAATTGACGCTGGCTGTTCAGCATCTGCGAGAAGCGATTAGATTGAAGAGCGATTTATTAGAGGCGTTGAACTTGTTAGCGTGGATTGAGGCGACTGCAAAAGATACCGGTATTAGAAATCCTGATGAGGCGGTGCGATTCGCAAGTTCTGCGTGTGAACTTACGGCTAATAAGAATCCGGTGATATTGGATACGCTGGCGGTTGCTTATGCTTCTGCCGACAGATTTAATGACGCGATAAAAACAGCCCAGACAGCGGTCAAACTTGCTGACGAACACAAGCTGACAAAACTGGCAAATGAAATCAGCGAACATCTGAAACTGTTCAAGGCAAAACAAGCCTATTACGAAAAATGAGAACTAACGGAGGCGGTTGTGGAGCTTTATAATACCGATGGCTCGGCTGGCGCTGCGCGGGGAGCGGGAATCGGTCTTGGCTTTTACAAGGATTTTTCGCAGGCGTTTGAAGGATTGAAGAGCACAAGAAAAATCGAGCCTGACAGGAAACTTGTGCCGCAGTATAAAACCGCTTATGAGTACTGGCTCGGCGTTCTTAAACGTGCATTTTAAGTAATTTTCAATAAACGGAAGAATATGAAAGAGCAATTATCTAAAGACAAGACATATAAAAAACCAGCCGTCTTAGTTGTATGTGCAGTACTTGCGGTAATTACAATTATTGCTTATGAGCCGCTGCGCCATAACGGATTCGTAGGTTATGATGACGACGAATATGTTCTTGACTGCCCGCAGGTAAGGCAGGGTCTGACCCTTGAAACGCTGAAATGGGCGTTTGCCGAACCGCATTTCCATAATTGGCATCCTATTACAACATTAAACTATCTGATTGAGTATGAATTTTTTGGTATTAATGCTTTCGGGTATCATCTGACCAGTCTGCTGCTGCATATTATCAATTCACTATTAATGTTGATGATACTAAAGAAGATGACCGGAGCGTTCTGGCCGAGTGTGTTTGCGGCGGCGGTGTTTGCAGTCCATCCCCTGCAGGTAGAATCGGTTGCGTGGGTCGCTGAGCAAAAAAATGTTATCAGCGGTTTGTTTTGGCTGCTGACCATCGCCGCTTACATCAGATACGCAGAAAAACCGGCGGCCGGCAGGTATATAGTGTTGCTGCTGGTTTATGGATTGTGCCTTATGACAAAAGCAATTGTGGTAGTTGTGCCGTTTGTGCTGCTTTTGCTGGACTTCTGGCCCCTGCGAAGGATTACGCGGAATACTATGGGCAGAATAATCATCGAAAAAATTCCGTTGTTGATTTCGGCTGTCCTTTTAATTGTTGTTACGACTCTTGCCCAAAAGAGCGGCGGCGCTATCAAAACAATGCCGTATTTCGCATTTCAATACCGTCTGGAAAACGCGATTGTTTCATACGCCCGCTATCCGGTTATGATGGTGTATCCTGTTAATCTGGCGGTGTTTTACCCCCATCCGGGACCAAAGATAGCCTTGTGGCAGCCTTTGCTGGCGATGCTGACGCTGGCGGTGATTACGGGGCTTGTGTTTTATTTTGGCAGACAACGCCGTTATCTCATTACAGGCTGGCTATGGTATGTGGGAACATTAGTGCCGGTAATCGGCCTGATACAGTTAGGCGGGCAGGCGATGGCCGACAGGTATATGTATCTGCCGATGGTGGGTTTGTTGATTATTATCGCAGAGTTATTGTCGGAGGCGGCGCAAAAATGGCGAAACAGCCGATACGTTCTTTTTGTAATATCCGGTGTGATATTTATCGTTTTGATAATTGTTACCAGAAATCAGGTTCGATATTGGAAAGATGACTTTACGCTTTTCGGGCACGCGATTGACGTAACCAAAAACAATGAAAATATGCATTACAATATCGGTCACGCTTATCAGCAGAAGGGACAGTTTGAAAAAGCGATGGAGCATTACAAAGAGGCGCTGCGAATCGAACCGGGCGACCTTCAGGCGATGAACAATCTGGGAGTTTTGCTGTTAAGTCAGAAGAAAACGGATGAGGCATTAAAGATTTTTGAAAAGGCGGTGCAGCTGAACAGTCGTTATATTGACAGTATAAATAATCTTGGTCTTGCGCTTCGCGAAAAAGGCCGAGTCAAAGAGGCGATGGAAAAGTGGCAGCAAGTGCTTGACCTTGAACCAATGCAGCCGGAGGCTCATTATAACATTGGCGTTACGATGCTGCGAAACGGCGGATACAGCCAAGCCGTTGAGCATCTCAGGAAAGCACTGGAAAAGAAAAGAAACTGGGTTGAGGTATATAATTATCTTGGCACTGCTTATATGGCCATTGGCCAGTTTAAGGCCGCGATGGATAGTTATAACGAGGCGATTAAACTCAAGCCCAACGATATAAATATTGAGTCTAATATAGCACTAACGCTGGCAAAATTAGGCAAGACAGAAGAGGCAAATCAAATCTGGCAGCGCATTTTGGCCAGAGACCCTGAAAATTTTAAAGCACATTATGGATTGGGCCGGCTGCTGGCGGATAAAAAACAACTCGATGAAGCGATGGAGCATTTTAATAAGGTGTTACAGGCAAAGCCGGACTGGTTTGAAATTCATTTGATGATTGCAGACGTTTACTATAAGCGAAAAGAATTGACGCTGGCTGTTCAGCATCTGCGCGAGGCGGTCAGACTGAAAAACGACTGTTCGGAAGCAATGAATCTTCTGGCATGGATTGAAGCGACTGCAAAAGATATCAGCATCAGAAATTCTGATGAAGCGGTGCGATTCGCAAGTTCCGCGTGTGAACTTACGGCTAATAAGAATCCGGTGCTATTGGATACGCTGGCGGTTGCTTATGCTTCTGCCGGCAGATTTAATGACGCGATAAAAACAGCCCAGACAGCGGTCAAACTTGCTGACGAACACAAGCTGACAAAACTGGCAAATGAAATCAGCGAACATCTGAAACTATTCAAGGCGAAACAAACCTATTACGAAAAATGAGAACTAATTTAGCCAATCGTTCAGATTTTTTGCGAGGATTTCAGGGTCGCGTTTTTGAAGAATGTGCTGCGCGATAGTCTCGGGAATTTTCAGTTTCGTCAAAGCCGCTTCCACCTGTTTCCAGAGGGTTTCTTTTTTAGACGGGCTCTGTTCGAGGTAGATTTTACTCACAAGCTCCTGCAGTTTTGTAAGCGTGATTTTGTCGAGATTTTTATAATAATCCCTTATTACTTTTTTCTGGTAACCGCTAAATTCTTTGCCCATCAGAATCTCCCTGCTGCAACCCTTTATTTAACAACAAGTTATAACTATCGGCGGCTGACCGGCAAATATCAGTCATTTGCCGCAACATTTTATAGGACCATAATTTAATATTATGCCCATTTTCAGTATTATTATAAAGGTTTTTTCTGGATTTAGTCGATTTTAAGACTATAATCCTCAAAAGTTAAGGATGACAATCAGTATTTATGCGTAAATTTGTTATTGCTGTGCTGATACTTTTGTCTGCCGCGGGCAGATTATCGGCAGTTGAGTCGCAGGAAGCGCAACTGTTCGGGGCGGATGATTTACATATTAACGGCAAGGCGGTAACCAGCTATCAGGTTTCCAGCGGCGAGCATATTCTTGCATTCACAGAGGGTTTTGAACTTTTCGTTGGCGATAATCATCTCAAAAGCAGTCAAGCCATAGTCTGGCTCAATAGTCAGACGACCGAATACCAGGGCGTTACCAATGTTGAATATAAGATTAAGGTATATCTTCAGGGCAAAGTTTTAGTTGACAAAGGCGCAGGTTCCAAGACCAGCGGTCTGGAACTTTCCAAAAATATTGTCTCAGGCGCTGAGTCGATGGTGGCTGAATTTGCGGTTTCCGGCGAGGTCTTTGTTACCGCGGAAAACAGAATTGTTCAGGATGTGCGCACGACAGAGCTTTATCACGATGCCCTTGTCGCTACAGGCCAGATTCAATTAGCGCCCGCGGAAGAACCGGCTGCTGCTCAGGAAGCAGAAGAGCCTGCCGCTGCACAGAAAGGGAAAAAGGCGACCGCTGCTCGGAAGACAGGAAAATCAGCAGTTGCTCAGACTGCTCCGGCAGGTCGGAAGGCCAAATCGCCGGGCGTTCTGGCAAATGTTTTCGGCAAAGGTCAGCCCAAAAAACCTCAGCCGGAAACTGTCCCTCAGGCGCCGACGCCGAAAATCCAGTATCCTGTTAATATCAGCGGGCTTGGCACTGAGCCGGTCAGAATAACAAACGAAAGTATTCCTGACGGAACGAACATTGCGACGATACTGAACAGGTTTTATCTCTGGCAGAAGCAGGATGAGCAGGGCGGACTGCTCGAATTTCAGGCGGACTCCGCGGTCATTTTTTATTCCCGCACTTCAACCGGCGGGCCGAACAGCGTTGATGGTCTTCTGGCAGGCAATACCGTGAAAGCAATTTATCTTCGCGGCAATATAATTATGACAGAAGGTCAGCGTACCATACGTGCTGATGAGGCTTATTATGATTTTCAGACCAGGCAGGGTCTTGTGGTGAACGCCGTTGTGCGAAACTACGACCCGCAAAGAGGCATACCGATATATTTGAAGGCGGAAAAACTCAGGCAGGTTGCACAGGACAAGTTTTATGCCAGGAATGTTACGCTTACCAGCAGTGAATTTTATGTCCCGCGAATTTCCGCAACGGCCTCGGAAATTTTTATTACAGATACGACGGCTGTTGACGAGCAGACCGGAAAAGTCGACAAACACAGTTACGACGCCACAATGAAGAATGTGAAAATGAAGCTTGATAACCGGACGGTTTTCTGGTGGCCGCAGCTCCGGAGCAATCTTGAAAGACCCGATATTCCAATCAGGAGGGCGCAGTTCAGCCGGGACAAAACTTTCGGCACAGCGATTGAGACTGAATGGTATCTTGCGAGGATTCTTGGTTTGCGCGAGCCAAAAGGCGTTGATTCAAGACTTATGATTGATTCCTATTCGAAGCGCGGCACGGGAGTAGGCGCCGATATAGAATACCAAAGAGAAACTTATTTCGGCAATATTAACGGTTATGTAATTAACGACAAAGGCGAAGATGACCTCGGCAGGGCCAGGCAGAACATTGATTCTAATAAAGGCTTGAGGGGTATGATCAATTTCTGGCACAGGCAATTTCTGCCTGAACACTGGCAGCTCACGCTGGAAACAAGTTATATCTCTGACGAGACCTTTCTTGAATCTTTCCGCAGGGAGCAATATTTTTCCGGCAGGGGTCAGGAAACCAGCATGCATCTCAAATGGCTCAAGGATAATCAGGCTTTTGCGTTGTTGGCTAAATGGCGGATAAATAATTTTGCTGACGAACTCGAGGAGATTCCTTCGGCCCAGTATCACCGGACGGGGCAGTCGCTTTTTAACGATAAATTTACGTTATACAGCGACAGTTCTCTCGGCAGGCTTCGTCAACGGGTTGGCGAAAATCACAGTTTGTCTGTTTCGCAGGAATATTTCACGTTTGGCACGACCCGAAACGAGCTGGATTTTCCGCTTAAGTTTTCCCGCGGCAATATTGTTCCGTATATAGCCGGCACTTATGGTTATGACGACAGATACGGTTTCGACCGAAGCTCAGCTATCGGTGCAGGTACAGGTTCGCAAGCCGGCGAGAAAAATGTCTTTATCGGCGAGCTTGGCACAAGGGCGTCAACCCAATTCTGGAAGGTGTATAATGTCCGCTCGAAATTCTGGGACGTCAACGGTATTCGCCATATTGTAAAACCGTATGTGAATGCCGCCGTCTTTGCTGAAAGTACCGACGTTGTCGAGCAGAAGGATGTATTTAGTCTCGGCGTTTTGCAGCGATGGCAGACCAAACGCGGAGTTGGTGAAAAGAGCAGAATTCTTGACTGGATGCGTCTGAATCTGGAATATACAAAGGTCAGCAATAAAAATTCCCAGATACATAGGCCCGACAAGACTATCTGGAACAATCCTTTTGTGCCGCTTTCGGCCACTTTGGCACCGGATATTTTCAATGGCGATTTGGCCGGCTACAGAACTTTCGATTTGTTCGGTCCGCAGACAGATAGTTTTAATGCCGATTATATCTGGCGTATAAGCGACACAACAGCGATTCTCAGCGACCTCAATTATGACACAACAAACAACAAGCTTGAGCAATTCAACATAGGATACTCTCACCTTTGCTGGCCGAATCTGAGTTATTATATCGGAGCTCGATACTTAAGAGATATAGAAGTTGGCGATGAAAAAGGTTCAAAGGCTGTTACCTTTGCCGCAACATACAAACTTAATCCGCGCTATACGATTACTTACGGCTGGCAGTATGATTTCGGGATGGGCGGACTCATCTACAATCAAGTTAGCCTTGTAAGGCGCTATCACAGGCTCTTTTATGCGTTTACTTACAAGGCTGATGAAACCCTTGACAGTCACGCGATAATCCTTAGTATATGGCCGGAAGGGGTCAGCGAACTGTCTACCGGCTCAAGAAGATATATGGGTCTGGATTCGCCCGAAGGCCGCATCGATTAGTTTGAAATCGGCCGCAGATAATTTTATGACTCCTTATAACTGTATTTAAACGGTTGGTTTATCGATTTTTTTAAAGAAGGTGTAAAATGGCATTAGTTGATACCAGAAAAATGTTCAAAATGGCCTACAAAAACGGTTATGCAATCGGGGCTTTCAATGTCAACAATATGGAAATAACGCAGGGAATTATCAGCGCAGTCGCTGAGAAAAAGGCTCCGCTGATTCTTCAGATATCCCGCGGCGCGAGAAAATACGCGAGTATGAGCTATCTGCGGGCGATTATTGACGTTGCTGTCGCGGAAAATCCTGATATTCCCATCTGTATGCATCTCGACCACGGCGATACATTTGAGGTTTGTAAGCAGTGTGTCGATGATGGTTTTACATCCGTGATGATTGATGCGTCACATCATCCTTTTGAGGAGAATATCAAGATTACAAAACAGGTTGTCGAATATGCCCATTCTCACAACGTTGTTGTCGAGGCTGAGCTTGGCCGGCTCGGCGGCATTGAAGAAGATGTCGTAGGTCTTAGTCATGACGATGTTGCAAGTCATCTTACAGACCCCAATCAGGCGATTGAGTTTGTTCAGAAAAGCGGCTGCGATTCTCTCGCTGTTGCCTGCGGAACAAGCCACGGTGCTTATAAATTCAAATCCGAACCCAAGCTTGCTTTTGATGTAATTCAGAAAGTAGCCGACAAGCTGCCCGGGTTTCCGCTGGTAATGCACGGCTCAAGCAGCGTTCTAAAAGAATTTAAAGACCTGATTAATAAATATGGCGGAAAGATGCCTGACGCGATGGGTGTGCCGGAGTCGGCCATATCGAAAGCCGCGAAAATGGCCGTTTGCAAGGTCAACATAGACACCGACCTTCGTATGGCTATGACGGCGAAAATACGGCAGGTATTTGCCGAAAAGCCCGGCGAGTTTGACCCGAGAAATTATCTCGGTCCTGCAAGAGACGCCATAAAGGCGATGGTTCTGCACAAGCTGGATATTCTTGGCTGCAGCGGCAAAGCCGCAGAGTGCAGTTAGAAATTTTTTTTGTATCGATAATAAAATCCGACAGACTCTGCCGGTGTAAAAACCGGCAGGTCTTTTATTAGAGTTAGAGAAAACCGCAAATGAAAAAAAACATAATATCCGCATTTGTTCTGTTTCTGCTTATCGCTGCGTCAGCCCGGGATTCTTCAGCGATGTCGATGCCGAGCAGGGTTTCAACATCATCACCAAACGTTCCCCCCTCTGCTGCTTGCGCAGCAAGCGAGGGGGCGGATGTTAATGTAACGGATTTAATAAAATCTGCTGTGCAGGAAATTTGCGATGGTAATTTCAGCGATGCCGAACAAACGTTAAGCAAGGCTGATGCGAAAAATCCCCCCTCTTCTGCTTTCGCAGAAAGCGAGGGGGCTCTTTCCGATTTAATTTCGCAGTATAATCAGATTGAGCTTACAAAACAGCAATCGCTGAAAAAAGCCTTTGATGAGCAGGTTGCCGCAATTGAAAAATTCAAATCGGCCCCGGAAACTAACGAGCCTAATCTGTCGGAAGCTTTTCAAGTTATTGTCAAATGGGTCCAAGACAGCTGGTTAGAAGCTGAAGGCAAGCCTAATCTGCCGGAAAATCTTCCAGTTATTGCCGGCAGGGTTAAAGGCGAACCCAATCTGCTGGAAGTTTTTCCAGTGATTGTCAGGGCTTATGAGTTTGCAGCCGATGAGCAAAAGAAGCGAATTCTGTCTGATGAATTTGTTCAGAAGACTATCGCCAAGGCTCGGCAGTCGGCGGTGGTACTTGAGTCAAAAGGCAAATGGTTTGATTCGCTTCTTTATTGTTACAGCTGGCTTGCAGTTCTTTACGAAGACGACAAGACCATAGAGGATAAAAAGAAAGAGCTTGAGGGAAAAATGCTTATCGAAGCTTCCCTGATGAACAATCCCTGCGAAGGATATGCCGACCGCTATCAGAAAATAAAACCTGAAGTGTTTCTCCGCAGCCTTGATGTTCTTGAGTATGGTTATGTGGAGCCTTTTTACTACAGCAATATGGCCGATGAGGCATTTAATCATTTCCGCTATCTTGCCGAGGTGCTGCAATTCTCCGATAACAACACAAGTCCGGTTACAGTATCGAAAGAGCCTTTGGGAGAGAATTTGCCTGAATCTGCTGCCGGCGGCAAGATTACGATAACCTTTTCAAAAGACAAGATTCCTGACTTTATCGCGGGACTCGATTCACTGAAGAAAAAATACAGTTCGGAGCCTATCGGCATAAGCAAAGACCAGTTTATCAAATTGTTTGGGGAGGTTCTTATTCTCAATTCCTCGACGATAAATCTGTCTGAACAGATAGTTGTGCGGCACTTTGGCGACGCGGCATTATCAGTGCTTGACCCGCACACGATAATTATCTGGCCTAAAGAGAAGACAGACTTTGAGAAAAATATGACCAACGAATTTACCGGCATCGGCGTGGAAATCTCTAAGGCTGACGGTTTGCTGCGGGCGGTAAGTCTGTTGCCGGGCACGCCGGCGTATTATTCCGGTATGGACGCCGGTGATATAATAGAGGCTGTTGACGGCGAAAAAACAAGAGATATGTCGATTACCTGTGCGGTGACTAAAATCACCGGTACTGCCGGCACGAAGGTAACGCTTACTGTTCGCAGCCAAGGCGAGGAAAAAACCCGTGATATTATAATTACAAGGACGAAAATTGTGGTGCCGACGACTCGCGGCTGGTGCAGAGATGAATCAGGCGAATGGCTGTATTTTGTGGATGATAAAGATAATATCGGTTATGTTCGCGTTACGAATTTTTCGGCATCGACGGCAGCGGACCTTGATGGAGTTCTTAATACTCTTGAAGCCAGGGGTATAAAGGCGTTGATTCTGGATTTGAGGTTTAATACCGGCGGTTATCTTCAAAGCGCGGTGGAAATATCCGATATGTTCTTGGACAGCGGTGTTATCGTCAGCACTCAGCCGAGAATCGGTTCTCAGACCTGGGAGGTTGCGCACAAGAAAGGGACCCATCCGAATTATCCTGTTGTGATACTTATTAACGGGGGTTCCGCCAGCGCATCTGAAATTGTTGCCGGCGCGCTTGCGGACAAAACTTACTGTCGGGCGATTCTTGTGGGCGAACAGAGCTACGGCAAAGGCAGTGTTCAGACAGTAAGCGACTATCCCGGCAGCGGAGCGCAATTGAAATTCACTATGGCTTATTATCATCTGCCTGACGGCCGAAAGGTCAAGGACCGCGCATCGGCGGAAAAAGTCGGTAGAAAAGACTGGGGTATAATACCCAATGTAAAAGTCGGACTCACGAGTAACGAAATCAAAAAACTGATCGACACTCAGCGGGACAACGATGTGCTGGCTTCGGCAAATCACGATGAGAATAAAGCGAAGCTGACAAGACATAATCTTGAAGAAACCTTACAGGCAGACCCGCAGCTTGCCGTTGCGGTTCTTGTCGCAAAGGCAAAACTGATTGAATCGAGGCTTGGACAATGACTGAACCGCAGGACACAGGCAGGCTCCAGCAGCAGAGAAAGGAAAAACTCCAGCGCATTTTGCAGCTCGGAATAGACCCTTACGGCGGACGTTTTGACAATGTCGAATTGACGCAGTCGGTCAGGGAAAGATTTGATGAGAAAGAGCAAGGACAGAAAGCAGCCTGTGCGGGAAGGATAGTTCTTCTTCGCGACATCGGCAAGTTGATATTTATGACGCTTCGCGACAGCAGCGGAACAATCCAGCTCGGCTTGAGCAAAAAACTGCTGGAGAGCCAGTGGGAACTGATAAAACTTTTTGACCTTGGCGACATTATCGGCGCAGAAGGACAGCTCGGCCTTACGAAGACCGGCGAACTTACGATATGGGTCGAGAAAGTAACAATCCTTGCAAAGTCGCTTTTGCAGCCGCCTGAGAAATTTCACGGCCTTGCTGATATAGATATTCGCTATCGCAGGCGCTATGTCGATATGTGGTCTAATCCCGAAGTTACGGACAAGTTCAAAAAGCGAATCGCAATGATATCGACAATTCGCAGTCTTTTGCAGGAGAAAGGTTTTTACGAAGTCGAGACTCCGATGATGCAGGCAATACCCGGCGGCGCCGCCGCAAAACCTTTTATCACACATCATAATGCACTCGACGTAGATTTGTATCTGCGGATTTCGCCGGAATTGTTCTTAAAGAGACTGCTGGTCGGCGGAATGGAAAAGGTCTTCGAGATAAACCGCAACTTCCGCAACGAGGGCTTAAGCCCCCGCCATAATCCCGAATTTACAATGATGGAAATTTACCAGGCCTACGCAGACTATAATATAATGATGGAGCTTACCGAAGAACTTATATCGCTGCTCGTCGAAAAACACTGCGATGGCGTAAAACTGCAATATGGCGATAATGAAATTGATTATTCCCGCCCGTGGCGGAAAGCCTCATATAGTGATTTACTTAAGGAATTCAGCGGCTGCGACATACACGATATTTCTTCGATTCGCAAAAAAGCAAAAACGCTGGGCGTTGAGGAAGCGAAAAAAGCCGATGAAATTGTAATAAACGAGTTTTTCGAATTGACTGTAGAGAAAAATCTCATCAATCCGACGTTTGTGATTGACTATCCTGCGCCGCTGTGTCCTCTGACAAAGCGAAGCAAAACCAATCCTGAATATGCCGAGAGGTTTGAACTTTATATAGGCACAATGGAAATTGCCAATGCCTATACCGAGCTGAACGACCCGGCTGTGCAGTATGAAAATTTTGTTTCTCAGCTTAAAGGCGAGGATGAAGACGAAGATACATTCCGGAGTCTTGATGAAGATTTCGTAACCGCTCTTAAATACGGTATGCCGCCGGCAGGAGGATTGGGTATCGGCATCGACAGGCTCATAATGCTCCTTACCAATGCGGCGAGCATAAGAGATGTTATACTGTTTCCGTTACTGAAACCGGAAAAATAATCTGCAGGACAAAATAAATGCTCAAATTTTTCTTGGCACTGCGGTATCTCAAGAAGAGAAAGATTGTTCTGCTTAGTATCGCTGCGGTTGCTCTTTCGACGGCGCTGCTCGTTACCGTCGCGAGTCTTTTTACGGCTTTTATCGGGGCAATCGAATCCAGCTCATCTGACTATCTCGGCGATATAGTTCTTGACCCGCCGGCGGAAATTTCACATAGCGATGAGCTTGTCGCAAGACTCTGCGGCGAAAAGGAGATTGCCGCCGCGAGCATCGTGCTTTCTACAAACGGCCTTATCCATTTTGGGCCTGGTAATGTAAAGGCAGTGAGCATTTGGGGAATAGATTTGCCGAGCCGCTGTAAAGTTACGAATATGAAAAGCAATCTCCTGATGCAAAAAGACCTGCCTTTATCGCCGGAATTTGATAATGATGCTAATAACCCTGATTTTATCGGAGCTTTTATCGGTATCGGCCTTCTTGCTGAGCCGGACGCCAAAACTGATGAGTACGATTTGACCTTTGTTAAAAGTTTTATCGGGGATAACGCGGTTATAACTGTCGGCAGTGTTCGAAAAAATATACAAACCGGCGATTCGCCTGTTGGACTGCAGAGCCGTTCGGCTCGAATAAGAATTTGTGATGTGGTTTATACTTCCGTCTATGACATTGACAAGAGATTTATCTTTATGCCCATTGACAAATTAGCCGCTGTTTTGCATAAGGAAGAAAAACCCGCTGATATAATTCATATAAAATGCGCAGCCGGTTTCAGCCCCCGGCAGACAGTTGACGTTGTTCGCAGGATTTGGAAAGAATTTGCCTCTGAAAAGCTGAACTGGCCGCCTTATTACATTGCCGATGCTGAGATTATGACTTCAGTTGCCAAGCAGAGCCAATACACTGTGGAGCTTCGCAAGCAGATGGGCGTGCTGCTCGTTATTTTCGGCATTATAAGCGCAGGCGTTGTGGTGCTTGTCTTTTGCATTTTCTATATGATAGTGGCAGGCAGGCAGAAGGACCTTGCGATAATCAAATCTATCGGCGGTTCGTCGATAACTATCGCTTTGATTTTCCTGATTTTTGGTTTATTTATAGGTCTGCTCGGCGCCTCGGTGGGTGTGGGCATTGGATTTGCAATTACGCATAATGTAAACGCGATAGAACGATGGGTTAGTCTTCTCTTCGGCCTTAAATTGTGGAGCAGCAGTGTTTATATGTTCAGCAGGATACCGAATCATTTTGACTGGTACTGGGCATGGTGGTTTTTCGGCGCAGCGGTTTGTGCCTCTGTGCTCGGGGCGATACTCCCTGCGATAGCCGCGGCGAAAACTATTCCTGCGAAAATTCTCAGGTACGAATAAGATGTATGATATTATATTGCCAATAAAATTTTTCTTCAGGCGAAGGATAACGATTCTTGCCGTTCTTGCCGTTGCGCTGTGTGTCTTTACTGTCGTGGTGGTAATGACGGTAATGAACGGCCTTGTTACGGATTTTACCGATAAGAACCACACATTTTTTTCCGATTGTATTATTTCCACGGATTCACTCGTAGGTTTCGGTCTTTATGACGAGTTTATGTCTCGTCTTGAAAAGACTGATTTCGTCGAATGTGCTGCGCCTGTAATAAACGCCTTTGGTCTTGTCGAATCCGAGTCGTCCGGCAAAAACGCTGCGCTCGACCTTATGGGTATAGATATTGCCCGGCATATAAAAACGACGGATTTTGCGGATTCTCTTTATTATCGCAAGGATACGCCGATACTTGCTTTTAAGCCTATGTATGATATCAATCTTCCCGGCTGTATTGTCGGAGTCGATTTGCTTATCGAAAGGCAAAAATCAGGGCAATACAAACAATTAACTTTCCTGCCGACCTGGTCATATCTGATTACCTGTTTTCCTCTGACGCCGAAAGGCGCTCTTGCGAAAACCGGCACGCAGCTTTCCGCGAATTCAAAGACGTTCTATTACAGCGACAACAGCAATTCCGGCCTTGCGAAAATCGACAGCACAGTTGTTTATCTGCCGTTCGATTCTCTGCAGTCTCTTTGCGGTATGGATGTCGGCTCAAAAAGAACAAATGCGGTCTTTGTAAAATTTAAAAAAGGCTGCGATATTGATGTATGTACCCAAAAGGTATCCGGTCTTTGGCAGGATTTTATAAAAGAGAAAGGCGATTTTGCTTTTGCCGGCCTGTTTGGCACCGTCGGCGTTCAGGACTGGAAGACTTATCGAAGGGGAACTATCGCCCCTATGGAAAAGGAGCAGACGATGCTGATTTTGCTCTTTGCGCTTGTGGGTTTAATTACTGTCTTTATTATTTTTGTGATTTTTTATATGATTATAAACCGAAAGAGCAAGGATATTGGTATTCTTAAAAGTCTTGGCGTCTCAAGGTTCGGCATCCTGCGTGTTTTTTTAAGGCTGGCTTTCCTGATAGGTATTTTCGGCGCCGCTGTCGGAATTTTATTTGCCCTCGTTTTTCTGGCGAACATAAACAGGCTCGAGGGCTGGCTGTTTGACAAATTCGGTTTTCAGATGTGGAACAGGGAAATTTATGCTATAGGTGAGATACCGCACCGGACGGTGCCGCTTCTGCTGCTTGCTGTTGCCGCTTGTGCTGTTGCAGCCTGTCTGCTCGGTGCGCTCCTGCCGACGCTCAGCGCTGCCGGTCGGAAATGTGTTGATGTTCTGCGGGTGAATCAATTATGACGAACAAAAATAATTATATATTAAGTTGTAGTGATATTTATAAATCTTATCAGATGGGAGTGACCCGTCTCGATGTTTTAAGAGGCGTCAATCTTGATGTTTCTCGCGGTGAATTTGTCGCGGTAAGGGGCGCTTCCGGCAGCGGCAAAAGCACGCTTTTGCATATTTTCGGTGCGCTTGATACGCCCGATAAAGGCGGTGTTTTTTTCGAGGGGCAAAGTCTTGCCCGTTTTTCCGGCGGAAAAATCAATGAGTTCAGGAACAAAAAGATTGGTTTTGTATTTCAGTTTTATCATTTACTTGACGAATTAACAGTGCTGGAAAACATCTTGCTGGCGAAGATGGCCGGCGCCTCTGCTTTACGCTGGTTTGTTGCTTCTGACGCGGCCAAAAAGCGTGCCCGCCAATTGCTCGATGAGATGGGTTTATCGCAAAGGGCTCGGCACAGGCCTTTCCAGCTTTCCGGCGGCGAGCGGCAAAGGGTTGCTATCGCCAGGGCGCTGATGAATGAGCCGGATATTGTCCTTGCCGATGAGCCGACAGGAAACCTTGACTCCCAGACAGGAAGTGGTATCCTAAAGGTCTTTGAAAAGCTGCACAGCCAGGGCCAGACGATTGTTATGGTTACGCACGATGAGCGAATTGCCGCCAAGGCCCAGCGGGTAATAAAGCTTGCCGACGGCAGAATTTCGGCAGCTTGAAAAATTCGGAGTTTTTTATGGCTTTGAAAATATGGATTAATGGCTCTCTTGTTGACGAATCGAACGCTAAAGTCAGCGTTTTCGACCATGGTCTGCTCTATGGCGACGGTGTCTTTGAGGGTATCCGCGTTTACAGCTCGAAGATTTTTGAGCTTGATGCGCACCTTAAAAGGCTTTATGAATCCGCGAAAGTTTTAAGACTTAACATTGATATGACGCCCCAGCAGCTTGCCGAGGCAACGATTCAGACTGTCAAGGCAAACAATGTTGCTAACGGCTATATTCGTCTTGTTGTTACCCGCGGCATCGGCTCGCTGGGCATTAATCCGTTTAACTGTGAAAAGCCTCAAATAATTATCATCGCTGACAGTATTCAGTTATATCCTCCGGAACTTTGCGAGGCGGGTATCAGGGTTATCAGCGCCTGCACTATTCGCAACCATCCGCTTGCGATACCGCCGCAGGTCAAGAGCCTTAACTATCTCAATAACATTCTGGCTAAAATTGAGGCTCTCGATGCCGGTGTGCCTGAAGCGATTATGTTTAATCACGAAGGTTTCGTTGCCGAAGCCACCGGCGATAATGTCTTCATTATAAAGAACGGCATTATTTACGCTCCGCCGATACAAGCCGGTTCGCTCGAGGGTATTACAAGAGCTGTTGTTATGCGTCTTGCCAAGCGTGAAGGAATCGAAACTATCGAGAAAAACCTGACCCGCTTTGACCTTTACGTTGCCGATGAATTGTTCCTTACCGGCACGGCAGCGGAGGTTGTCGGCGTTATTGAAATTGACGGCAGGCAGATTTCCGGCGGCAAACCCGGTCTGGTCACGCAGCTTCTGCGCAAAAAATTCTTCGATTACGCACATGGCCGCTCAAAATAAAATGGCCGTTCGGAATCTGCTATCTGTTTGTCCGCCTCTTATTGCCGATGAGATTGTTCAGGTAAGCGATTATTTCAACTCTCAGCTCGATTGTCCCGATGACAGGCTCAGGCCTTTTATAGATTATCTCAAAGACAGGCAGGGCAAGATGCTTCGCGCTTCCTGTGTTCTGCTGACAGGCAGATTATTCGCCCCCGTTGCTGGGCTTCATATCAAAATTGCAGGCATAATTGAGATGGTTCACGCGGCGATGCTTCTGCACGATGATGTAATTGATAATGCCGCGCATCGCAGGCATCAGGCGACCGCAAATAACCTGTGGGGCAGCAATTTTGCCGTTCTGCTGGGCGATTTTTTATTAAGCAGGGCTTTTGTTGCTGTCGCATCTCTGCAAAGGGATGACATCAATTGGCTGCTTACCGAAACTGCCGCCAGAGTCTGCCGCGGCGAGATGCTTCAGAACGCCTGCCGCGGTGATTTCAGCGTCAGCATCGAAGAGTATCTCGACATAATTGAAAAAAAGACTGCCGTTTTTTTTGCCGACTGCTGCCGGCTCGGCGCAATGGTATCAGAAGCGGACGAGAAATCCTGCGGCAGATTATACGAATTCGGCCTCAATTTCGGTATGTCTTTTCAGATTGCCGATGACCTTACCGACATCCTCGATACAGAAAGCCGCACCGGCAAAACCGCCGGCAGGGACCGTTTGACCGGCACGTTGACATTGCCGGTTATTCACGCCTTTGGCGTTCTTGATTCTAAAGCAAAAAGCGAACTTCTTGACGCGTTTGACAACGAACAGATAGACTCTAATCGCATTATATCGATTCTGCACACCTCAAAGAGCATTGACTTTGCCAAATCCTGCGCACAGCAGTACTGTCGCAAAGCCCTTGCCGTTCTTGATAGTTTTGGCTCTCATCCGGCTGTATCTGCACTGAAAGAAATGGCTCTTTCCGCAACGCAAATACCTCTCTAATTTTTCTTTACTTCTTTACCTCCTTACATCCTTACTTCCTTTTATTACCCCACAATCCTGAAGGATTTTACTTTACCCCGGTACAATTTTATGCAACAATATCGCCGTTATGTTTTGGAGATACAAAAATGGAAACAAAATTCTTTAAATCAATCCTGCTGATTCTTTTTGTTTGTCCCTGTCTTTTCGCAGCCAAAGAGCCGGTATCGGAAGGTAATTCTGTAGCGGTAACCGTCTATAACGATAATTTTGCCGTTGTTAAGGAGCGTCGTCCGATAGTCTTTGACAAGGGTTTTAACACGATAAAATTTACCGATGTGGCTTCGTCTATCGACCCGACCAGCGTAAGTTTTCAGTGCTTAAGTAGCCCCGGCAGGATAGCCATCCTCGAACAGAATTATGAATACGACCTTGTCAGCACATTCAGCCTTCTTAATCGTTATATCGACAAGGAAGTCAGTATTTCCATTAAGGGCAGCGGTGCCAATGCGGGCAAAGAGATTGCCGGCTCTCTTTTAGCCGCAAGGGACAATAATCTTATACTCAAAAATGATAAAGGACAGTTGGAAATAATCAGCGAGGGCAGCGTCCAGAATATTTCATTGGCTCAGCTTCCTGAGGGTTTAGTTACAAGGCCGACCCTTATCTGGCTTGCCCAGTCCGAAACAGCCGGCAGCCAGCAGTGTCAGGTTACATATACTGCCGGTCAAATAGGCTGGAAGGCGGACTATTCGGCGATTCTAAATGCCGCTGAAAACGCACTCGACATCAGCGGCTGGGTAACTATCGACAACAAAAGTGGCGCGACTTACAAAGATGCGACGATTAAACTTATTGCCGGCGATGTCAGACGCGTTGAAGAACCAAGACCTCAGGAAATGATGGTAATGAGGGGTATGGTTGCCGGGGGGGCTCCGGCCTTTGAAGAAAAATCTTTTATGGAATATCATATTTACACACTCGGGCGCACCAGCACCATAAACAACAATCAAACCAAGCAGATTGAATTTATAACTCCCGCTCTAAATGTCCCCGCAAAAAAGATATATCTCTATGAACGGAGTAAAAACGACAAAAAGGTTCAGATAAAATTCGAGTTTGAGAACAAGAAGGAAAGCGGCCTTGGCATCGCGCTGCCAAAGGGCAAGATTCGTGTCTTTAAGAAGGACACCGATGATTCCCTTGAGTTTGTCGGCGAAGATTTAATAGACCACACGCCGAAAAATGAAAAACTGTCGCTTTACATCGGCGATGCCTTTGATATCGCTGTTGAATACAAACTTCTCGACAGCAAAGTTGCAACGCGGACCAGATGGGAAAAGCACTCGATTGAGCTGCGAAACCGCAAGGATTCACCTGTTACGGTTTTCGTCGATGAAAAATTTCCCCCCTGGGTCAACTGGAAAATCGAGGACTCGACTCATTCTTATGTAAAGAAGGATGCAAATACCGCTCGTTTTACGGTTGATATTGCCGCCGATT
>JBAVNP010000133.1:0-3590 GCA_049691175.1 Sedimentisphaerales bacterium | reverse complement strand
GGGTAGAAAAACTCCTGCTTGTTAACGACAAAGGCGAACTGGCAGGCCTGATTACGATGCGCGATATTGACCGTTTTCAGCAGTTTCCAAATGCCGTTAGAGACAAACGCGGCAGATTAAGAGTCGGTGCGGCAGTGGGAGTAAAAGATTTCGACAGAATCGAAGCCCTGATAAAAGCAGAAGTCGATGTGCTGGTTGTCGATACGGCCCACGGTCATTCGCAGAACGTTATCGATACGGTAAAACAGATAAAGAAAAATCATAATATCGACGTAATCGCAGGAAATGTCGCAACGGCAGAAGCGACTAATGATTTAATCAAGGCCGGAGTAAACGCGGTCAAGGTCGGCATCGGTCCCGGGGCCATCTGCACAACAAGAATCATCAGCGGCGTGGGTGTGCCGCAGATTTCGGCTATTATGGATTGTGCCGAGGCGGCGGATAAACACGATATACCAATTATCGCCGACGGCGGTGTGAGATTCAGCGGCGATATAACGAAGGCAATCGCGGCGGGAGCATCAAGCGTAATGTTAGGCTCACTGCTTGCCGGCCTTGCAGAAAGTCCGGGACTATTGGTTATCTATAAAGGCAGACAGTTCAAGGAATATCGCGGAATGGGTTCGCTGGGCGCAATGGTAAAAGGCTCAGCCGACAGATACGGCCAGAAAAGCTCTGCCGGCAAGGAAAAACTTGTTCCTGAAGGCGTCGAAGGCAGAGTGCCTTATCGAGGAACGCTGAGCGATTTTGTCTATCAGCTTGTCGGCGGACTGCGGGCAGGTATGGGATACTGCGGAACGCCGACGATAGAGCAGTTACGCAAAGGCGGCAAATTTGTCAGAAACAGCGCAGCGGGCGTAAACGAATCTCATCCGCACGATATTTTGATTACTAAAGAGCCGCCGAATTACTCAACAAGAGAAATGATCGAAGATCAACCGCGGATTTCACGGATTACGCGGAGAAAAAATGAATGAAACGATAGTCATCATTGATTTCGGCAGTCAATACGGTCAATTAATTGCGCGGCGGGTTCGCGAACATAACGTCTATTCGACAATTTGCCGGCCAAGCGTTTCGGCAAAAGAGCTTGCGAAAATAAAAAACCTCAAAGGTATAATTCTCTCCGGCGGGCCGGCAAGCGTCTATGCACCGAACGCGCCAACGGCTGATGAGAAAATCTTCGAACTCGGCGTTGGGGTTCTGGGCATCTGTTACGGGATGCAGTGGGGATGCAAGATACTGGGGGCAAAAGTCAAACAGGCTGCGAGCAGAGAATACGGCAGAGCGACTATCACAATCACCGATTCAAAAGATTTATTCGCAGGCGTCGGCGATACAGCAACAGTCTGGATGAGCCACGGCGACCAGGTTGAGGCCGCCGGTAAAGATTTCGATACACTTGCAAAGACAAATACCTGTCCTTACGCAGCGGTGCGGAATAAAAACAAAAAGTTTTACGGCCTGCAGTTCCATCCGGAAGTCAGTCATACGCCAAAAGGCGATATAATGATGAAAAACTTTTTGTATGATATCTGCAAGTGCAGCGGCGACTGGCAAATGAAAGATTTTGCCCAGCAGACAATCGAAAAAATTCGCAATCAGGCAAAAACCAGCACCGTTTTGTGCGGATTGTCCGGCGGAGTAGATTCGGCTATAACAGCGACGCTTGTTCATAAGGCCGTCGGAGACAGGCTTAAATGTATATTTGTCGATAAAGGCTTACTAAGAAAAAATGAAAGACAGCAGGTTGAAAGCACATTCAAAGACCATTTTCACATCGACCTGCACGTTGTTGACTGGAGCAGACAATTTCTCACTAAACTCAAAGGCGTTACGGACCCGCAGGAGAAAAGAAAAATAATCGGGTACGAATTTATCGAGGCTTTCAAGTCCGAGGCAAAGAAAATACCCAATGCGAAATACCTCGCACAGGGAACATTATATCCTGATGTAATCGAATCAGGCAATAAAGACGGCAACCTTGCCGCAAATATAAAACTTCATCATAATGTCGGCGGTTTGCCGGCTGAACTGGGTTTTGAACTGATTGAGCCTTTGCGGGATTTGTTCAAGGATGAGGTTCGCCTTGTCGGCGAATATTTAGGGCTGCCGGAGGCAATCGTCTGGCGGCATCCGTTCCCGGGGCCGGGTCTTGCCGTGCGAATTATCGGAGAAATAACAGAAGAAAGGCTTAAGGTCCTAAGAGAATCTGACGAAATACTCATTGACGAGATTAAGGCTGCCGGCTTATACAGAAAAGTTTCGCAGACTCTGGCCGTGCTTTTGCCGGTGGCGACCGTCGGCGTAATGGGCGACGAGAGAAGCTATGAAAACGTCATTGCGATTCGCTCGGTAGATACGAATGATTTTATGACGGCCGATTTTTCGAGGATTCCTTATGACGTGCTGGGCCTGATTGCAAACCGGATAATAAATGAAGTTCGCGGAATAAACCGCGTAGTCTATGATATTTCATCAAAACCACCCGCAACAATTGAATGGGAATGAGAACGAAATTGAAGATTGAAACCTTCGACATTGCTCAGGACGGGAATTTAAAATTTAAAATTGTTTTTTTCGCTTTCCTGTTTTTTGTTTTTAATTTTGCTTTTTCTGCTTTTGCGGCAGAGGCGAACGATGTAAATGCGCCGATTCGCGCGACCGGTAATTTCTGTCAGGACGCAAAAGTATTTCCGAAAACGGCTCTCGGAGATGCCCAAAAAACATATTTCAACAGCAATAATCTGCTGCTGATTCTTATGGCGGGCGGCGGAAGCATCGCACTGCATGATTCGCATGCCGATGACAAAATTGCGGACAACTTCAAAGACCATCGCTCGCTGCCTCACGATTTGGACAATTTCACGGATATTGCCGGCAATCCCGGTATTCATTTCGCGGCTACCGGCATTTGGTATGGGATAGCCGCCAGCAAAAAAGATGATTTAAATATTCAGCGAAGCTGGGTAATGGCAAGGGCGCTGGCCGTTACCGGCGCAACGACGCTGATGCTCAAGGGCATAGTCAATAACGATACTCCAAACGGCAAAAGCTGGGCATGGCCGAGCGGACATACCGCAAGCTCCTTCTGCGTCGCGTCAGTGCTTGATGAATTTTATGGACCCAAAGTGGGCATCCCGGCTTATTTGCTTGCCGGCTTTGTCGGCTATCGAATGATGGATTCAGGCGACCACTGGGCGAGCGATGTTCTTTTCGGCGGAGTTTTAGGCTACGTAGTGGGACATGCCGTAGCAGGCGAACATAAAAAACTTGAACTGGCAGGCTTTGAAATACTGCCACTCATTGCTCCTCACAGGGGTTCTACTGCGGGCATTATGCTGGCAAAAGAATTTTAATTTTTTAAGCCTTCAATATTTTACTTATCAAAGTCCGGAAGTTTGCATAAACCAATGAAACCCTAAGAGCTGTTTGCGCAGTCCCGCGAGAGAAAATATCGCGCTGGGTTTTTCGCTGGCTGCGATATTCGGAACGAATCGCTTTATGCCGGGGATTTTTAGATATGTAAACAAATGCCGGGGGGATATTCAGCGGAACAAATTTCATCTTCACATTCCGAAAAAATCTCT
>JBAVNP010000132.1:0-5277 GCA_049691175.1 Sedimentisphaerales bacterium | reverse complement strand
ATGACAAGCACTACAATTGAAACGACTGCCGGCAGTTCCTCACTGTGGGCAACCTGTCCTTCCTTTCTTGCTTTCTGCAGCCGTCTTAGCGTTGGCTGTTCTGTTTTTTCAGCAGCTGGTTTCTCTGCCACAATTTACACCTGATTTTAGTTTGCGAATCGCAACAAAACAATCATCAATAAATAATCAATTAAAGGGGCGCCAGTTTGCTCATCCAATCAGCAAATTCAGCCACAAATCCATTAATAAACGGCAGCAAAAATGTTCCTGTCATTAGCAATCCCAGTCCTACACACAACGACATACTGATGAATAAAATGTCCATATCCGGCATTATGCGCGCGAATACGGCCAGCACAACTAACAACAACAAAAACGCAGCCAACATCGGCGCAGCCAATCTTAGGCATGCGATAAGCATTATCGAACTTGCTTTAACTATTCCTTCGACTAAAACCGGTATTGTCGGGATACTGCCGGATGGAAATGCCTGGTAACTGTGCGCGATAATTGACAGGAGCAAATGGTGGCCATTTACACTTAAAAACAGGAGTATAAATATCATTTCAAGAAGTATACTCAGCGGTTCAGCACTTTCACCGGTCAAAGGATCCAAAACCTCGGCCATAGCCAAACCCATTTCTCGTTCAATAATTTGTCCGCTCAATTTGACTACGGAAAATATAAAAATGGCAACCAAACCAAGGGCTAAACCATAAATCGCCTCGTCACTTATCAGTAACATTGCTTCCAACGCAGAGATTTGTCCGGGATGAACCGCAGAAGGAATAATAGCTGAAAAAAAAACTGAAATTAACAGGACAATTGTAACTCTGATTCTAACGGGAACAGCATCCCCGCTGAAAACAGGCGCTACGAGAAAAAAACTCGATATCCTTGTCAGCACCAATACAAATCCGAGCAGTTTTGTTATCATCAACTCCATAAATTACCGCCCGATACTTTGAATATAACCGAAAATCTCATTCGTAAATTTAAGCAGCATACCGAGCATCCAGCTGCCGAGAAACAATGTGACAAATCCCACGGCCACAAGCTTGGGAGCTACCGTTAAAGACATATCGCGTATGGAGGTAACTGCCTGAAACAATGTTATAACGACACCCACAACGATACAGGTTAACAAAATAGGAGCGGATATAAGCAAAGATATCTCGAGTGTTTGCCGCCCCAGATAAATGACGAAATTATTATCCATCCGTTAAATCCTCATAAAAACTTAATGCTCTATTGGAATCCCAGACCAAGGCTCTTGGCTAACAATCCCCATCCATCAACAAGGATAAATAATATCAGCTTGAAAGGCAGCGAAATCATTATAGGCGGCAGCATCATCATGCCGGCACTAAGCAGAACACTGGCAATAACAAGATCCACAACCAAAAAAGGAATAAACAGAAGACAGCCTATTTCGAAAGCCGTCCGAAACTCGCTGATAATAAATGCCGGAATAACTATATGCAGACCAAGCTCTTTCGGGCTGGCCGGCGGTTCTATTTTGGCCATCTGCACAAAAAGCGTTAAATCAGCCTGGCGGCACTGCCGGAGCATAAATTCCTTAATAGCGTCACCCGCCCTGCTGCCTGCTGTTTCGAAATTAATCTCATCCGCCAGGTAAGGCTGAATGCTGGTTTCGTTAATCCTGGAAAATGTAGGGGCCATCGTATACAGCGTTAGAAACAATGCCAATCCTATAATAGCAATGGTCGGCGGTATAGTTTGGGTACCCAATGCTTTACGAACAAAAGACAATACTATAACTATTCGTGTAAAAGATGTCATCATCACCAGAAGGCTCGGTAAAATCGCCAGGCCGCTAAAAATGATTACAAGTTTGACAGGCGTCGACCAATCTTTACCATTAGTATCTTCATTGGTGGTTGTTTTATCTATCAGTGTCGCCAGGTCACTGATACTCGGAAGCGAGCTTACCGCGGAGTTGCTGTCCTGACCATAAGACAAACCGCCTGCTGACAGAACAACGAAAGCTAAAAAAAACATTCTCATAGGTCTTACTGCCATTGAAGTCCTCAATTATCACCTGTTTGGTTTACCGGCAAATCCACTTCAGATAACTGGTCAGTTACATCTGCCAACTTGGTGATATTTTCGTTTGTGCTGCCTATAAGAAGCGTCTGTTTGCCTATTTTAATCAAATGTATCGCTTTACGCGGCCCGAGGTGAACTGTCTCAGAAACCTGAATCCTTTTGCCGGGCAGGTTTAACCTTGGCAGGAGTCTTTTTGAAAGATAAACCGCTACTATGCCCAAAGCAACAACCAATGAAACCATCAGCATCATTCTTAGGAACAATCCGCCCGTCTCAATATTACTATTCGACCCGACAGTAAACTTTGGCTGATTATCATTTAGAGACACAGGTTTATCCAAAAGTGATTCAACATTGTCGTCTGCATCTGACTGGGCCGAGTATACGAACGTAACGCCGCTGCACAGCAAAATTGCCGCTAAAAACACCGCTATTTTTCTCTTGTATGATCCCATACTATAAAACCATTAAGTATCACCCCTTAAAGTAGCAAACAGCGTGCCGAAAGGTTAAAACAGGCATTAATGCGTCATAAACGGCTATTTTTGCGAAAAATCGAGGAAAGAAGCAGACAAAATGTCGAAAAACTTGACAAGGCTGCGAGTGCCTATTTACTGGGGTGTTGAGAAATGGAGACCTATAAACTTAATTTGCTCTCAGGACCGCGATTAGTATCTGTGACTGCTTGGAAACAGGACCGTCTTGAGCAGTCCAGTCGCCTCCCGGCCCGGCTCCCCACGAATAAATAGGCAATTGGGATTTCGAAGGCAGATTATTTTTCAGAAAATCTGCGACCGCTTGTGCACGCTTGGTGGAAACTATCCACTGCTGTTCTTTGCCTGTTTCCTGTGGAGCCAGCCCGACGACATATACCGCGGCTATACCAGCTGTTCCCGCCTCCCCCAAGTTTTCCCTGAATTTACTTAAAAGCTGCTGTGACGTTTCGCTCAGAACAGCCTGTCCTTGCTCGAATGTAATTGGCAGTACAGTAAACGCGGGGCTTGAGCCTTGTATTTGGGATTTTAAGGTTTTGGCACGGCTGCTAAGGTTCTTAAAGGTTCGCCGGATATTTTGTTCGTGTGCGTCAATTGTTCTGCTACGGTCTGAATTATCTCCGCCGCTGATATCGTAATGGGCTTTTTCATTGCCAAAAGTCGTCATATCCTGTCCTGACCCGAAGTATTCTCGTATGCCAAACTTAGCTATTGATGTCCTGAAACCACCGAGTGTCGCTTCGAAAATTCCCGCACCTTCCTCGCATAACCTGCCGCTGCGCGCTGTCGTGGACATCGTCAACAACACAACAAAAAATGCCATCAGCAGCGATATCATATCTGCAAATGAAATTATCCAAATCGGTGCTTTTTCACCTTTTTCTTCAGGCGGAGGACCATGTTTCTTCATTTGGACACACCTTTATCCAGTAAAACTATCTCCAGCATCCGCTCTTTTTCAAAATTTTCTGCTGGAGACATACCTTGGGCGCTGATATTGCAGTAATCTGCTGAAATGCCTTTCCCGACTAAATATTTCAGCACAACAACCGCCCTGGAGATTCCAAAGTCAATGTTATTATCAGGACCGCTTTCGCTGATTATAATTCGGCTCGGTACTTTACTGACAAACGAGGCCAGATTATTAAAAAAATTGCGGCCTTCCCGAGATAGTACCGTCCCGTTTGCCCAGAAAGCGATTCTGGATTCAAGCAAAAATACCTTATTGGTTCTGAAATTCTTCGGCTCTGTTTCTGTCAAACCCCTACCGTCAGAGCTTTCTTGAAGTGTCGGTTTCTCGCTGCCCTGCTTGGTCTTTGCCGAAGCCATTATCTTCGGTCCTATTGCTGTTTTCGGGGGGCTCTTGAACCAGCCGTAGTTTGCTAACAAAGCAATTTTTCCTATTCCAGTTAATCTTTCCGATTCAGCCGGCCCGAACGAAGCAAATGTTGTAAGCATCACAAAAAATGCCATCAGAAGCGATGCCATATCCGCGAATGAAATCATCCACAGCGGTGCACTTTCGCAGCTTTCCTCTTCTTGTTGTTTTGCTTTTTCTGCCATTTATACTTTTGCCTTCACATCCTCACGATGTTTTGAGGAGACAAATACATGCATTTTTTCACGTACTGCGGTCGGATTCTCGCCTTTGGCAATCGCACATATCCCCTCAACAATCATTTCTTTGACGATAGCCTCTGCCTTGGAATACTGTCCCAACTTCCCCCCCAGCGGCAAAAGTACCAGGTTTGCGAAAAGTGCTCCGTAAAATGTGCAGACCAGCGCTACTGACATTCCTCGCCCGACTTCAGCAGGACTTTCCATTCTGCTCAACATCGATATAAGTCCAATCAGTGTCCCCACCATAGCAAACGAAGGGCACGATGCTCCCATAAACTCAAGGATTTTTTTGCCCATCGCGTGACGTTCCTGAAGGTATTGGATTTCAAGGGACATAATATCCCGGATTACCTCCGCCTCCTGACCGTCCACAAGCATCTGTAATCCTCTGGCAAAAAATGGGTCGTTTAACTTGCGGATTTCCTGCTCCAGCGCCAATGCCCCATCACGTCTGCTAATGGCCGAAAAATTAACCATTTTTTGAATCAGAACCGATTGTGAAGGTATCTTTACAACAAACGTCTTTTTGATTACCGAGAAGATTCCCAAAAACTGCGGCAGCGAAAAATGTATCATCGTTGCACATGTCATCCCACCTCCCACTATTGCCAGAGCAGGTACATTGAAAAAAATCGCTAAATTTCCCTCGTAGAGAATTGTCCCTATAATAACCACAAAACCCAAGATTATGCCGCATACTGTTGCTATATCCATAAGTTATTCCTTTTCGGTTACCTGCTTTAACTTCTGACAAAAATATGCCGAAGTTGCAGGCTCTGTCTCAGCTATAGAAGCCAATACCTTGGCTTTGGTTCTCTCGGACATATAGTAAAGGATTTTCACGGCATCATCGGCATTGCCGTTTTTAACCTGGCTCATATTCGACAATATTTTACCTGCCTGGGATGAATCCATCTTGTCGTAAGTGGCTGCTATCGACACCAGATTATTCTTTTCGATATCGGCGATTTTAATTTTGCTCTTCAGCAGCTTATCCTGCTCGTCCTTAATGCTCGCAACGGTCGAGGCAAGTTCGATTCGCAGATTATCGAGTTCATTGACATCTTCTTTTAACATTTCCTGTACTGTCTGC
>JBAVNP010000131.1:0-2777 GCA_049691175.1 Sedimentisphaerales bacterium | reverse complement strand
TATGTGTCTTGCTGTTCCGGCAAGGATAATTGAATTAAATGGCGATGACGCAATTGCAGACGCAATCGGCAATCGCATACAGGCTAAGACTACGCTTGTGCCGGATGCAAAAATCGGCGATATTGTTCTTATACACGCCGGCTTTGCCATAACAGTTCTCGATGAAGAAGAAGCCAAAAAAATCTGGCAACTTCTGGCCGACCTAGATAACTTTTCCAAAACCGATAAAAGAGTTTCAGGATAAAAAATGCTCGAGAGAATCAACGAAGCCTACATACAGATAGCAAGAGCGCAAAAGGCGCTTGGCAGAACAGTAAACATAATGGAAGTTTGCGGCACGCACACTGTAACCATATTTCGAGCCGGTTTAAGAAACGCTTTGCCTGAAGGATTAAAACTTTTAAGCGGCCCCGGCTGTCCTGTGTGCATCACCGACCAGGGATATATCGATGCAATCCTCTCATTTGCTGATAGAAGCGATATTATAATCGCAACTTACGGCGATATGATTCGTGTCCCCGGCAGAAACGGCTCTCTGGAGCAGAAAACAAACAGAGGAAACATAAAAATAATTTTAAGCGCGGAAGATGTCCTGAAACTCGCGAAACAGAACCCCGACAAAAAAATCCTGTTTGTAGCGGTAGGTTTTGAAACAACTGCGCCGGCAACCGCCGTTTTGGCCAACGAAGCCCTTCAGGAAAATATCAAAAATATTGCTATTTTCAGTAATCATAAACTTGTCGTGCCTGCAATGGCAGCGCTTTTGACTACCAAAAATCACAGGATAGACGCGTTTATTTGCCCCGGCCACGTCAGCGTAATAATCGGCTGCGACGCTTATTTGCCGATTGTCGAACAATTTCATAAACCCTGCGTTGTCGCCGGTTTTGAGCCGATGCAGATAATCGACGCGATTTCAGAAGTTTGCAGACAGCTTGCGGAAGATGAACCTCAGCTCGGTTCAGTATATCAGGCTGCCGTAACCCCTTCAGGCAACAAAACCGCACAAAAAATAATAAATGATACTTTTGATATTTCAGACGGTTACTGGCGCGGGCTGGGTGAGATTAAAAAAAGCACTTTAAAACTCAAGGAAAAGTTCAGCAGTTTAGATGCTGAAAAACAGCTTGGTGTTAAATTCATACCTGAGGAGGACCTTACCGGCTGCTGCTGCGGCGAAGTCCTCTGTGGCCTGATGGACCCGCCCGACTGCGGCCTGTTTGCGACAAGCTGTACCCCCGATACGCCGGTGGGCCCGTGTATGGTAAGCAGTGAAGGCGCCTGTGCCGCGTGGTTTAAATATACACGCAAAAAAAAGCGAAAATAATGACGGCTGACAACGACAAAATCCTGCTAGCGCACGGCGGAGGAGGCAGATTAACAAACGAGCTTATCCGCAGCGTAATCATCTCGGCTCTCGGAAATTATACCTTATGCAAACTTACCGACTCAGCCGAGCTGAAAATCGGACAAACCGATATTTGTTTCACAACCGATAGTTTCGTAGTAAAGCCGTTATTTTTTAACGGCGGAGACATCGGAAAACTCGCAGTCTGCGGCACAATAAACGACCTTGCCGTCGGTGGTTCAAAACCGCTCGTTTTGAGCCTCTCACTTATAATCGAAGAAGGCCTCGAAATAGAAGTCCTGAGGAAAATCCTGCATAGTGCCGCGAAAGCGGCAAAACAGGAAAATGTCGAAATCATCTGCGGCGATACAAAAGTCGTCGAGGCAGGCGCCGCCGACAAGATTTTTATAAATACCTCAGGAATAGGATTAAAACTGCCAAAGGCCGACATTGGCTTTGAAAGAATTGCCGCCGGCGATAAAATTATTATAACCGGCACAATCGGCGACCACGGTATGACGATTATATCGCACAGGGAGGGAACGAAATTCGAATCCGACCTTAAAAGCGACTGCGCCCCTGTTTCGGAAATCTGCGGGAAAGTAATTGAAACTCTCGGCGATGATATAAAATTTATGCGCGACCCGACACGCGGAGGACTGGCGGCAACCTTAAATGAGATTGTCAATCAGACTAACCTGGGTATCGAAATAGAGGAAAGTCAAATACCTGTTAATCCGACAGTCCAGGCGGCGGCGGATATGCTGGGCTTCGATATTTTAAATATCGCCAATGAAGGAAAAGTTGTAATCGTAGTTTCCGCACAAAAAGCTCAAAAGTGCCTTAAGATTTGCCAAAGCTGCCAAATCGGCAAAGATGCTGCGATAATAGGACAAGTCGTCCGGAGCAGCGAACCGATTGTTGAGCTTGTAACAACTATAAAAGGCAGACGCGTTGTGCAGATGCCTTACGGCAGAGAATTGCCGAGGATTTGCTGATGCACGAAGCAATGGTTGTCGAAAACATCCTCGAAACTGTCCTTGCCCAGACAAAAAACAAAACAGGTAAGGTAACCCGTATAGTTATAAGCTGCGGCCAGATAAATGCTGTTAATGATGAGGCGATGCGGTTTGCCTTCGATATTGCCGCAGCGGATACTATATGCAAAGGCGCGAAGTTGAAAATAAAACATATTCCGCTAAAAGGCGTCTGCAGAAGCTGCGGCAGCAAGTTTGAATTTGACTTGTATGACCCAAAGTGCTCAAAGTGCGGCAAAAGCGATTTTTCAATCGGCGACGATGCCCCACTGCTTTTGGAAGAAATAGAATTTGAGGAAGAACAATGAGAATTAAAATTGGCAAAAAGATTTTAGCGAAAAACGAAGATTTCGCCGTGGTAAACAGAAAATTTATCAAAAAGAAAAATATCT
>JBAVNP010000130.1:0-1686 GCA_049691175.1 Sedimentisphaerales bacterium | reverse complement strand
GACCGGGGCGGAAGTCATTATCTTCGATAACGACCTTTCGCCGGGACAGATTCGCAACCTTGAGGAAATTATACAGGTAAAAGTCATCGACCGCAGCGAACTGATTCTCGATATCTTCGCCAGCAGGGCACAAACGAAACAGGCACAATTGCAGGTCGAACTGGCGCAGCTCGAATATACGTATCCGCGGCTTACGAGAATGTGGTCGCATTTGGATACCTTAACCGGCGCGGCAGGTGGGCCGGCGGCAGGGGCGGTCGGCGCTATCGGCACAAGAGGAACAGGTGAAAAACAGCTTGAAATCGACCGCAGACTCGTCAGCAATAAAATAACAGAACTGAAAAAAGAACTCGTCGAGATAGACAAAAGAAAACTAAGAGAAATCGAGACGAGAAGAGATATGTTCCAAATCTGCCTTGTCGGATATACCAACGCCGGCAAAAGCACACTCTTAAACGCACTGACAGGCGCAGATGCTTATGTGGCGGACAGACTATTCGCGACACTCGATACGCGGACAAAACAATGGGCGCTTGGAAGCGGGCAGAAAGTGCTGCTGAGTGATACGGTCGGATTTGTGAGAAATCTGCCGCATTTGCTTGTGGCGTCATTCAAGGCGACACTCGAAGAAGCAGTCAACGCTGATTTGCTGCTGCATATTGTCGATGTATCGAGCGAGGATGCCGAAAGACAGGCTGAAGACGCGAAAAAAGTGCTCGGCGAAATAGGATGCTCAAAGAGGAAAACTATCATCCTGCTTAATAAGGCTGATATTGTGAGAAATGCCGGGCAATTCGAAGTCCTGCAGACGATTTATCCCGATGCGATTGCTATTTCCGCAAAGACAGGGTTCAACCTTGATTTGCTTAAGGAAAAAGTGCTTGAGATTTATTCCGGCGGGCAGGTGGTTTTGAGAATAACGGCAAACGCGGCGGACGGCAAAATTCAAAACTTTATCAAGGCAAACGCGACAGTGCTTAATCAGCAATTCACCGATAATACTTTCGTTGTCGAAATAAAACTCGGCAAAAATCGTCTGACGGAACTGGAGAGATTCCGGCCGGAAAAGATAGAGCAAATTGGATAAGTAGTCGCTAGTCTCTAGTTTAAAAGCTAAAATAAAACGGCACCGCGGATTCCTTCGGCTGGCTCAGGACAGGTACGCGGATTTATTTAAGCGAAGAAAACCGTTGAGTTTGGGGAGAAGCGGTGATATAATTTTGTTTTGCATTGAGGAATTGCATCGAGAATTTGTTATACTGAAAAAGAAATCTGTTCTCCGCCAGAGATATGCGGGGATAAGCTTTTCCGTTTTATACAGACTGTATAATTATTGTTAGAACGAGCACAAAGACAATGTCAGATCTCATCCATAAGGCTCTGTCGGCAAAACGCGAGTCAAAGTACATTGAATTCAAGCAGGGCTTTGATCCGGGTTTACCTCGCGAATGGTGTGAGTTAATTAAGGATATCGTCGCAATCGCCAATTCTGGCGGAGGGATCATTGTATTTGGCCTGAACAACACCGGGGTTCCAAGTGCAGAACCAGTTGAAGCAATTGCCCGTATCGACCCAGCGGACATTGCGAACAAGATTTACAAATATACAGGCCCCGCAGATATGGAGTTCGATATTCGAACTCTTGAAAAAAATGGGTACGCACTGGTCGCTTTTGTAATGCAAGGC
>JBAVNP010000129.1:0-1640 GCA_049691175.1 Sedimentisphaerales bacterium | reverse complement strand
TTGATAAACTGTGAAAAAATCAAAGGCAAAACACCATCAACCAGGACTTTGTTGAGAATATCCGTTTTTATAAAGAGACAGTGCGGCCAATCATTCGGAATTGGCGAAGGTCTGGCTGAATCATTATAAAATCTGCGAAATCCAACAACATTACTTTGCGCAGTAACCAGAACTTTTTCATAAAAGGCCTGCAACTGAGGCAATACGTTAACCGCTACAACATCAGCCTGTAATTGAGCCAATACTTTGTAAAACCAGTCGTAATTAAGCTGGGTAACAAATTGTCCATTTAAAATAACAAACCATAAAGATGTTTTAAGCTCGTCTTCAGTACTTGAAAATAAAGGCAGGTTTTCATCGTAATATCTTACATCCAATTTGTTCGTTGGAAGTTGAACAGACCAACTTCGAGGGATTGCTACAACATTTTTGCCATTTTGATAGCAGGAAATGTTATCATTTATACTGTCAATAATTATGGCAGCCAGAGGTTCAGTACACACGGCAAATCGAAGCAAATTATCCCTGCCATCATCAGACAAAGAACCTGTATCCCTATGCATAACGATTATATTTGTCTTGTGAGTTTGAACTGGCGTTTTCATAAATATCCTGTTGGCAAAATATTTATCCCTTATGAATTTGGACTATCAGTAATTTTGTTCAGCTCTTTAGTTGTCAATAAAAGAGTAGATATGGTATTTTTTCTTTTAGAACCGGTTCCTGCGGCCTGATCGCTGTAATAGCCATAGCTGTAACGATTGTAACTGTAGTTGATGTGCACATTATGAAGTACCACACCCAATACCTTTATATTTATTTGTGTCAGTCTATCGAGAGTTTCTTTTACGTCCTTTTCTTCAGTCCGGCCTGCAAAACTCGTCAGGACAACTCCATCAGCTATCTTGGCCCACAGAAGCGCATCAGGGAAAGCCAGCACTGGAGGTGTATCAATCACAACATGGTCGTAATTTGCACTGATTTCATTGATACATTCACTTAAACGAGGCTGGAAAAGCAGTTCCAACGCGTTTGACGTATTTCTGGTATCAGCAGTCAAGACATCAAATCCCGCCGAAGGAATAGAAAGAACGACATCTTCAAATTTTTTGCCTAAAAGCAATTCCTGCAATCCTCCTGAGTTTCTGGAAAGATTTAATAATTTATGTATATCCGGCTTTCTCAGGTCACCATCTATCAGTAAAACTTTTTTGCCGGATCTTGCCAAACTTGTTGAGAAATTAACAGCGAATGTAGTTTTCCCTTCGCGAACCGCGGAACTTGTAATAACCAGCTTTTTTGGAATATCGCCTCCGTTAAGCAATCCAAGATTAGCGCGAATAGTCTGGTAGTCATCGGCTATTTGATTGGGCAGCATAAGTATATCAGGATAATCTATATTAGTAGTGGTTCCGATTACACGAACTCCGATACGCTTGATGATATCAACAGGAGCATATAAATTGTGATCTGCCTTAGCTCTTAAAAATGCCAGCATTACCCCGCAACCCAAGGCTCCAAACATAAGGGCAAATGTATATTTGATGCGTTTGCTGCTGGTAGGAAGGGAATTGGCATAGTAAGCAACGGAAATTCTGGCCGGCCGTTTTCTTTCCATTTCAAGTTCCTGAATGCGCCTC
>JBAVNP010000128.1:0-23199 GCA_049691175.1 Sedimentisphaerales bacterium | reverse complement strand
TAATGACATTATTGTTAAACTGCCGTCTTTTTTCAAGAGTTTTTATTTTAAGTTCTTGCCTTTTTTTCAGGATGCTTTCCCGTCTACCGAAGTACACATCATCAGGAGTAACATTACCAATAGCCTCATGGTATCTGACAGAGTTGTAATATTTAATGAACCTTTCAATCTCTGTATGAAGATCACTGGGGCATTCATAAGTAAGCAGGCATATCTTTTCCTTGGCTGAACGATGGAACCTTTCGATCTTGCCATTGGTCTGCGGATGATACGGTGGACGAAGATATGACCGATACCCTTTGTCTGAAGATATTCTCCAAATGCCTTTGATACCAGAGCAACACCTCTGTCAGACAGCAGATTCACCTTGTTTTCAACAGGCACATTACGCAAGCCAGTAGCCTCACAGGCAAGTTCAACCACATCACTGAAGTCTTCGGCAGTCATAGATGCTTTCAGCTGCCATGCAAGGATCCTCCTGCTGAAGTCATCCAATATGCTTATCAGATAGTACCATCCCCACCTGTCAACCTTTAGGTATGTAGCATCCGTCTGCCACATCTCATTGACCCGTGTGGTTCTTGTATGATATTCATCTGATGCGGGGAAGGTTTTCGTCTGACGCTGTTCGATTAAATTATGCAGTTTCAGCAGACGATACACTGTGGTCTCAGATACGCTAAAACCCTCATTATCGCATATATACCAGCTTATCTGCCGAGGAGGCCAGTCAAGGCTGAGCGTGGAAGTGGCTGTCTCAAGTATTTTATCTTCCTGCTGCGGCAAGAGTTTATTCCAAGGTATGCGAGGTTTCGGCTTGTTATCTTTCAAACCGCTGATGCCCATGGTACGAAACTTTTTTCTCCAGCGATAAAAGGTAGTTCTTGGAAGACCAATTTTGTTTAATGTACAGCTCACCGAAAGCTCACTGCCTTCTACCAGGGATATTGCATGAATCTTTTCATATTTGCTCATACGCTGATACCTCCCGTACTCACATCCCGAGGCTTTTTTTATATCTCTGAACTTCCAGATGCAATTCTGCAACAGCCTTCTTTGGGTCATGATTTTCCTCTTTGAGATACCTTACTTCATCGGTTGTGGCATCACGTTTGGTATCCAGCGTTAGACCATTTTTACCTGATTCCAGAAAAGCCTTTGACCATTTATAATACAATGTCGCAACAATACCCTCCTTTCTGCACAGTTCGGTTATTGAGATTTGGCCACGAAGACCTTCCAGAACGATCCTGATCTTGTCTTCAGCAAAGAATTTACGCCTTGTAGCTTTTTTGATTTGGTTTACGATATTTTCTTTTGACATCTTTGCACTCCTTTCCTGGAAATTAAAACCCAGAATACGGAGCCAAATCGGTGATTTCAAGTAGATTCCTGCATGCAGGAATCTACTTGGAGGTATCCCTTAGGTTACACACCTAACTGTTCCACTTCTGGCTGACGCTACACAACCGCTGAGCTTATCAGGGACGATTTAAAGACCGCTGAGATAGACCTGATAGATAAAGACGGGAATGAGATTTGTTTTCATTCGATGCGAAATTCATACATTAGTTGGTTAGCGAACAGCGGAACACCGGCAAAAGTCGTCCAGCGATTAGCACGCCATTCTTCATTTGCGATGACTTATGATTTATATTGTCGGGTATTGCCTGAATCAGAACAAAAGGCGATTAGTTTTCTGCCGGACTTTGGCAGTCTTTTCAACAAGGAAAGTTTGTGTGTCAGTTTGTGTAAACCTGTAGAAAATTGCATAACACAAGCGGACAACAGTGGACACAGCGAAATTGAAAACGGGCATAACACGCAAAAAACCCTGATTTTGAATGGTGAATCAATCGGGGCGAGAGGATTTGAACCTCCGGCCTCTTGGTCCCGAACCAAGCGCTCTAGCCAAGCTGAGCTACGCCCCGCGAAAAACATCATTCTACAAAACTTTCGCTCTTTTTGCAACCTACAATAAATTAACAGGGTCAACGTCAACCTGCACCTGGACGGCAGAAACGAGCGGTTTGAGCCGGCGAAATACCTTGAAAAGTTCCGCAAAATTATTGGGATTGCCGGTCCGCAGAATAATCTGCATCCTGTGAAAACGCTGAATACGCCCGATAACTGCCGGCATCGGCCCGGTAAGTTTTATATCCAGCCGGTGCGAAGAAATAATATCGTTTAGCTGCTGAGCGATACCATCAGCGGCTTTTGTCAATCGGTCGTGTTTTACATCTCTCATCCGCACTAAAGCCACCCTGCCGAACGGCGGCAGCAGACAGGCCTGCCTGTGTTTTAGTTCTTCCTTTATGAAGCCTTCAAAATCATCATTAACCGCAAATTTAATCGCCGGCTGGTTCGGCAAAAATGTCTGAATATAAACCCTGCCGCCTTTGCTGCTTCTGCCCGCGCGGCCGGCAACATGACAGATAAGCTGATATGTGCGCTCATTCGCCCGGAAATCCGGAAGCTGCAGCGATGTATCTGCGCTTATTATCCCAACAAGTGTAACATTTGGAAAATGCAGTCCTTTGGCAAGTATCTGTGTGCCTGCAAGGATGTCGATTCTGCCCGCATCGAAATCCGTCAGCAGCCGGTAATAATCGCGATGCTGCATCGAATCGCTGTCAACCCTGACCACACGGGCATCAGGGAGTTTTGTTTTAAGTTCGTCTTCGAGCCGCTGCGAACCGAGGCCGAACATCGTAACTCCTTTGCCGCAGAGCGGACAATTCCTCGGCACAAGCGTTTGCGAAAGGCAATAATGGCACATCGCAAAGCCGCCTTTAAGTTTATTTTTCAATTCTGTCGGCTGCTGAGGTTTTTCAGGCCTGTGAAAAGTCAAAGTTACATCGCAGTTTTTGCACTTGAGCGTATATTTGCAGCTCGGGCAGTATATAAAATTGCTGTAGCCTCTGCGATTCAGCAGCAGGATTGCCTGCTCCTTGTTTCGCAAAGTTTGCATCAGTGCAGCCAGCAGTTCGGAACTGATGAGATTTACGCCGTGACTTTCGGCTTGTCCGCCGGGGCGGAAATGCTGCTGTGCCATATCAATGATTTTCATTTCCGGCTTTGCCAGGCTCATCACGCGATTCGGCAAAGTCAGCCGCGTAAAATGTTTTTTTGCCTTGCAGTTATAAAGTGTTTCAAGCGAAGGAGTTGCGCTTCCCAAGACACAAACGGCATTTGCCATTTGCGCCAGTTTAATAGCGGCGTCTCTGCCGTGATATCTCGGCACTGTATCCTGTTTATAGCTCGGCTCGTGCTCTTCATCGACTACGATTATTCCGGGATTTTCAACCGGCGCGAAGATTGCGCTTCTTGCGCCGATAACGACTATCGGCGATGTGGTTTTTATCTTCTGCCATTGCGCATTTCGCTGCGAAGCGGTAAGTTGCGAATGCATCACGGCGATATTTTTAAACCTGCTGCTGAAACGCTGAACAGTCTGGGCGGTCAGCGCGATTTCAGGCAAAAGCACTATTGCGCTCTTGCCTTTTTCGACGGCCTTTTCAATCGCCCTGATATATACCTCAGTCTTGCCGCTGTCGGTTACTCCGTGCAGAAGCACAACGGAAAATTCGTTGGAATTTATTCTTTTCTCAATCTCAGCCAGGACTTTCTGCTGGTCGTCATTTAATATCACTTCGGCTGTTTTTAATAATAATCCTTTCGGAACAACCGGCAGTTCTTTCGTAAATGTTCGGCTCGTTAGCTTGACTATGCCTGTCTGAACAAGTTTGTTCAAAGGCGAAATACCGATATTTAACTGCTCCAGAAAACTTTTCAATTCAACCGCAGATTCGGCGTTAAAGGCGTTTGCCTCTTTTAATGCCTGAACAATCTGTTTTTGTTTTTTGCCGCGGAGTTTATCGGTTTTTTCTTCATCAATTGCCAGATACGCGTGCTTAAGTTTTTTCACGCCTGCACTTTTCCTGACGGCGGCAGGAATCATTGCGCTCAAAACCTGCCCCAACGGACAGACGTAAAAATCGCTTATCCATTTGCCGAATTCAAGCAATCTGGCGTCGAGCAGAGGCTCTGTATCGAGTATCTTTTTTACAAATTTCAGTTTTCTTTTTGGTATTTTGCAGGTCTCGGCGTTTTTTACCTCTACACAGAACGCAGTTGTAAGTTTATTCGCCCTGCCGAAAGGCACTTCGACCCGCCGGCCCGGCTGAACATCGCCTAATTTGTCCGGCAGAAGATAATCAAAAACATTATCAACGCCCGTATCGGGAGCAACAGTTACGATTTTGCCGCAGGAAATATCTTTGTTTTCCGAAATGTCGAACAGATTATCCGCGGAGGACAACATCATTGTGATTCATCGGCTCTGATAATCGGCAAATCGAGCCAGAAGGCGGCGCCTTCGCCGAGCGTGCTCTCGAGTCCGATTGTGCCGGAAAGCAGTTTGGCAAGTTCCATACTTATGGCAAGACCCAGACCTGTGCCGCTCTGGTTTCTTGTCAGCGAGCCGTCGAGCTGCCGGAACTTTTCAAAAATCTTCTCCTTGTCGGTCTCGGCGATTCCCGGTCCGGTATCTGAAACGGAAATTCTTACGGTCTGCTCGTCGGGCAGAAACGCCTTTATTTCGATTTTGCCGTTCTCCGGCGTAAACTTGACGGCGTTGCTGAGCAGATTATACAGAATCTGCTGAACCTTGCCCGCATCGGTTTTTATCAGGGGTATATTTTCATCGATAGTCAGGCGCACTTTTAGCTGCTGTTTTTCCGTCAAAGGCGAAAAAAATGCTATAAGACCTTGGCATAATTCCTGTATGTTGGTTTTTTCGATATGCAATTCTATTTTCCCCGCCTCGGCTTTTGCAAGTTCAAGCAGGTCGTTAATCATATTAAGAAGACTTTTGCCGCTGGTCATAATGTTCTCGGCATAACGTTTGCTTTTTGCCGCATCCTCGGTGCCCTTTTCACGCAAAATCTCTGCAAACCCCAGAATAGCGTTTAAAGGCGTTCTAAACTCGTGCGACATATTCGCGAGAAATTCGCCTTTGAGTTTGTTCGCTTTGAAAAGCTCTATATTGCTTTCCGAAAGCTCCGTGATTTTGGCGTCGAGCTGTTTGTTTGCCTGACGAAGTTTTTCCTGGCCTTCGACCAGATTATTGAGCATTGTATTGAGTGCGTCGCCGAGTTTTTCAAATTCATCTTTTGTTTTAACGCCGCTGCGGACATCGAGATTGCCCTGTGAAACGTTATCAACGATTCCTCGCAGCTGTCTGATGGGGCTTAGAATTATCCGTTGAGCGATTATATAAAATGCGACGATTGCGCCGGCGCTGGCAAAAATACCGGCAGCTAAAATACAAATCCTGTTTAAAAGCGCCGTTCTGCTGGTTTCTCTGCCGGGCATTTGCACGAGAATCGCGCCAACCGGCTCATCCACGCTGAAAACCGGCGCAGAACCTTCGGCACTGTGGCAGGAAAGGCATTTTTTATTTGCGTGAACAAGATTTATATATGTAGTCTCGGAGGAACCGCTGACTTGTCCCGCCCAGGCAAGCTCGTTGTTTTTGTTCTGCTTGACCATCTGCTCAATTGTTTCTCTCTGCCTCTTTGAGAGCTGTTTTTGCCACTCCTGCTGTGATTTGTCAAACCTGAGCCATTTTACTCTGCTGGACTGCTGAGCCTCTTTTCTCGCCCCGCTTTCTTCGAGCATAATAGTGCTGTTTGCGTCTTTGGCGCCAATTTTGAAATGCCTCTCATAGACTGTGTTTACAACCGCCCTGCCGGAATCCAAAACAGCTTTTTCTGTCAGTTTGCCCATCCAGAAATACGGCATCAGCAGGGCAAGAGTCAAAACGAGCAGAATCGCTATACCGAACAGCAGTCTGCATTTACCGGCAAGAGAAACTGGACGCAGGTGCAGAGTTGTCAAAAGCTGCCAGAATTTGTTTATTATTTCTCTCATAATGAACCCCCGGCCATAAACGGCAGGGTTAAACCAAATACTAATGATGAGTCTGGACTCTGAGATTCAGTTCATCAAGCTGTGCCTGCTCAACTCCGCTTGGCGCATCGGTAAGAAGGCACTGGCCTTTCTGCGTTTTTGGAAATGCGATAACGTCGCGGATATTATCCGTTTTTGTCAGCAGCATTATCAGCCGGTCAAGTCCGAAGGCGATGCCGCCGTGCGGCGGAGCGCCGTATTTGAGTGCCTGCAGGAAAAACCCGAATCTGTCTTCCGCCTGCTTTCGTGTAATCTTGAGCAGGTCAAAAACCTTTGCCTGAATCTGCGGCTGATGAATACGAATACTTCCGCCGCCGATTTCCGAGCCGTTGACGACAATATCGTAAGCCTGAGACCTGATTGAAGCGGGGTCGGTATCGAGCTTCCCTATATCTTCCGGCACAGGCGCCGTAAACGGATGATGCAGTGAATCAAACCTGTTATCTTTTTCGTTCCATTCAAAAAGCGGAAAATCCATTACCCAGACAAATTCATAACGATTATCGTCTATCAGTCCCAGTTCTCTGCCCAGCTTTATTCTAAGCGGAGCAAGAGCCTTATTCGCCCCTGCCGGCGTATCAGCGACAAACAGCAGCAAGTCATCGGGTTTTGCGCCAAACTTTTCAATTATCTGCTGCCTTTGCTGCGGCGTGAAAAATTTTGCGAGGTTACTCGACAAATCCGCCTTTTTAGTCTGTTCATCGACAATTACCTTAAACCACGCAAGACCTTTCGCTCCGAAATCGGTAACTATACCGGTAAAAGTCTTTTCTATATCGCTGCGCGAAAACTTTACCCCGCCGCCGACCGCGCAAAGGCCCTTTACAACACCGCCTTTGGCAATCGTATCGGCAAAGACTTTGAACTGACATTGTTTCGCAACATCAGAAATGTCCTTCAGCTTCATCTCGAATCGCATATCAGGTCTGTCAACGCCGTATTCATCAATCGCCTGCTTATAATCCATTCTTCTTATCGGCACCTTTACCTCAATGCCGAGTATTTCTTTGAATACCTTTGCGACCAGACGTTCATTAACGCCAATCACATCATCGCTTTGAACAAAGCTCATCTCAACATCGATTTGGGTAAATTCAGCCTGCCTGTCCGCTCTCGGGTCTTCATCCCTGAAGCAGCGGACTATCTGAAAATATTTGTCCATACCGCTTACCATCAGCACCTGCTTGAAAAGCTGCGGCGACTGCGGCAGCGCATAAAAAGACCCGCTGCACAGTCTGCTCGGCACGAGAAAATCCCTCGCCCCTTCGGGGGTGCTTTTGCCTAAGAACGGCGTTTCAATCTCCCAGAAGCCTTCGCTGTCATAAAAGTCACGGGCTATCTTGGTAACCCTGTGACGAATCTTGAACCGTTCCTGCATCAGCGGCCGTCTGAGGTCGATATAACGGTATTTAAGTCTCAATTCCTCGTCCACATTTCCCGCCTCGGAAATCTCGAATGGCGGCGTCTCAGCGGTGTTGAGGATTTCAAGTTTATCAATCATAATTTCAATTTCGCCGGTTGGCAGTTTGGGGTTTGTCAGTCCCTCGCCTCGCATTCGCACCGTCCCGCTGGAGCCTATTACCCATTCACAGCGAAGCTGCCGCGAAAGTTTGTGCATTTCCGGCTGCGACTGCGGATTAAATACGAGCTGCGTTATGCCGTATCTGTCGCGAAGGTCTATAAAAACAAGATTGCCGTGGTCGCGGTATGAATCGACCCATCCGCAGAGATTTACCTTCTTGCCTGTATCACCGGCACGCAATTGACCGCAATTATGAGTTCTTTTGAGCATAGAAATTTCCTGAAGTCTTCGTTTAGCCGCCGTCGGCACGACGGCGATGGTTACCCGAGCAATTCATCTATCGCGTTGGCGATATCTTCTTTTTTTACCAGACCCACCCATTTCTTTTTTATCTGGCCTCCGTCAAACAGAATCACGGTAGGAATAGCGCTTATACCGAACTCTATCGCCGCCTCATGATGGTCATCGGTATTCAGTTTGCATATTTTTGCCTTACCCGCATATTCATTGGCAATATCCCCTATGACAGGCGCCATCATTTTGCACGGGCCGCACCACGGCGCCCAGAAATCCACCAGCACCGGCTCTGAACTGTTATGCACAACATTATCAAATTCTGCATCGGTCAGTTCGACTAAATTCGCTGCCATTTCAAAATCCTTTCTTTTTATCCCTGCTTTGAAACTGGGATTCTATTTACATCCGCGATAAATGTCAAACTATTTAACCTCTGCCGCTATCGGCAGTCAGACCGGAACTTTCATCGTTAACGTCCTGCTGCTGCTCGACTTGCAAAGGTATATCGACAGACGGTTCAGCCCTGATTTCCTTAATCGGCACCGGCGGCTCGGCACCGGGTTGTTTATCTTCGATTGTCTTTATTGGAATCGCGGCTTTTTGCTGATTATTCTCTTCAGCGGTCTTTTGTTCGGTTTGCGTGATTATAGCATTATGAACAGCCTGCTCAGCGGGCTCATCCGTCAGCGCACGCAGATAAATAGGCATCCCGGCTTTCGCCTGCTCTGCGGTTATGAGTTTTTCTCTTACAAGCTCAAGCACCGCCAGAAACAAACCTACCATTACTAATTTGTTTTTCCTGCCCTGAAAAATCCTCGCAAAACTCATCGCGCCCTCTGTCTGCAGACGATGAAGTATTTCAATCTGATAAAGGTCGATTGGGGTATCATCGGCAATATGGCTGATATCCATCATACCGCCGGTTGCTTTTATTATCGAATCAAAGGCATTCAGGATGTCCCAGATGCTCAGCTGGTCAATATCAAGTTCAGGCTCGGCATCCGACTTTAAGCCGGCAATGATATTATCGCTTCGTGGAAATTTCTGCTCCTGACTCTCTGCGGAAATCTTGAGCATATTCGCGGCATCTTTGAATTTCTTATATTCAAGCAGTTGCCTGATAAGCTCGGCCCGCGGGTCATCCTGCTCTTCTGCCAGGGCGTTCAGCTCATCGGCGGGAAGCAGCATCGCGGATTTTATCTCCATCAGCGTCGCCGCCATAACGAGAAACTCTCCCGCCAGCTCTACATCGAGCATTTTTATCATTTCTACATAGCGGATATACTCTTCGGTAATTCGCGATATGGAGATATCATAAATATCGACCTCTTCCTTGCGAACAAGATAAAGCAGCAAATCAAGCGGCCCTGAAAATATATCGAGATTTATCCTGTATTCCGACATCAATCTATTCCCACGGCTTTTCTCGCCCTCTCAAGGGTCTTTTGGGCTGCTGCTTTGGCTTTTTGAGCGCCTTCGTGCAGGACTTTCCGCACGTAATCGGCATTCTGCTCAAGTTCGGCACGTTTCTTTCTATATGGTTTGAAGTATTCAATCAGAAGTTCTGCAAGTCTTTTCTTGGCCTGTCCGTAACCCATACCGCCCTGCCGGTATTTCTTTTCCCATTCCGCCAGTTCTTCTTTCGATGCGACAAGTTTCAGCATCGCGAAAACATTGCATTTGTCCGGGTCTTTCGGGTCTTCAACTGGTGTTGAATCCGTAACAATACTCATTACTTTTTTCTTTACAGACTGCTCAGGCTCAAAAATCTCAATGGTATTGTTATAGCTTTTGCTCATCTTTCGCCCGTCAAGTCCCGGCACAACCGCAACGGCTTCGAGAATATGCTCTTTGGGAATAACGAACGTTTCGCCGTAGGTATTATTGAAATAGCCTGCGATATCTCTTGTAACTTCTATATGCTGTTTCTGGTCGGCTCCGACAGGAACAAGGTTGCTGTCGAAAATCAATATATCCGCCGCCTGCAGAACCGGATACGCAAACAGGCCGTGATTGGGGCTGATGCCCTGTTCGATTTTCTCTTTATAGCTTACGCACCTCTGCAAAAGTCCCATCGGCGTTACACACGACAAAATCCAGCACAGTTCCGTAACCTGCGGCACATCGGACTGGCACCAGAAAACCGTTTTATTCGTATCCAGCCCGAGCGCAAGATAATCCATTGCGACCGCTAATTTATTTTGCCTTAAATCCGCAGGCTCCGGCCCGCTGGTCAGGGCGTGGTAATCTGCGATAAAATAGAATCCATCATTTTCAGCCTGAAGTTGAAGGTGTTGGCGCATAGCGCCGAAGTAATTGCCGATATGCAATCTGCCGGACGGCTGAATCCCTGATAATACTCTCATTTAATTTTACCCCCACACCAATTTTTACTATAGTTGAACATCTTAAAAAATTGCCTAAATAGTTTCTGATTCCTTTAAAAACTTATTTTGACAATGCTAATTGGTGTGGGGGTGAATGTCAAGAAATTCCCTAAGGATATGACATACTAAGATGATATGCTTCAAATTTCAATTTCCGATTTCCTTGCCCCGTGAGATGTTTTCGGCTATCTCATCGGGGTCGATTGCTATGTTTTAAATCCCGATATCATCGGGATTTAAAACGTCCCCGGCGGGACTCGAACCTGCAACCTCCGGCTTCGGAGGCCGGCGCTCTATCCAATTGAGCTACGGGGACTTGTATAGTTGACCGCAGACAAGCCATCCTTACTTCTTTACTTCCTTGTCTTCATCCGGCTTGGTCTTGTCTTCTATCTCGTCTTTGGTCTCATGCATTCCTTTTTTGAATTCCGTAAGGCTTTTGCCTAATGAACGAGCTACATCCGGCAGACGCTTGCCGAAGATAAGAAGAGCGATAACCAATACTACAAGCAATTCTGCCCAGCCGACCGAGCCCCACGCCATTATATTTTGCGAAAACTGCATCATACTTTAAACTCCATTTTTACACCCGGTTAGCCCTGCCATCACTATGGCAGGGTTCGTATATATTTAGCCCGCCGTTTCACGCCTGCCCTGAACAGTGTTGAAGGGGCGGGTTATTTCCCAATACACGTTGACGTTGAAGTTATATAATAGTATAATTGCCGCCTGTTAATGTTGCAAGCGGGTAAATTTATGCCTCAATCAACCAGAAACAGTCTTCGGCAGACAGTCATAAGCTGGTTTTTGCTGATTCTTCTTGTTCTCATCGCCGTCGCCATAGGCTTTAAGCAGAAATCTTACCAGAAACCCGGCTCTGACTCGGCTATTCTTTCCGCCGACCTTTTCGCTGGCAATTTCACCGCCGCCCAGGACATTGAGAATTACAATTCAAAAAGCCTTTACGAAAAAATCGACGGCAAAGATGATTTATATCTCAGCAATGGTTTTATTTCCCTTCAATGCAGACGTTTTACGGATAACTCGGTAAAGGACCGCGAGGCGGAAGTTTATCTTTACGATATGGCCGATGGCGAAAACGCATTTGCCGTTTACAGCCTCCAGAAAAGACCCGATAGCACGTCTCTGGATTGGACGCAGTTTGGTTATGCAACCTCGGATTCTGTTTATGCGGCTTTCGGCAAATACTATATGGAGATAATTTTATCTTCTCAGGACAATTCTCTTTTGACATCGGCACTAAATGCCGCAAAGAAGCTTTCATCTGCAATATCCGCCGGCAAAACTCAAATGCCTGTTTTTGACCTTTTCCCAACCGAAAATCTCATTGCTGACTCCTTTAAATTCATCAACGCCGACGCCTTCAGCTGCAGCGACCTCAAAAACATCTTCACCGCAAACTACAAAATCAGCGGAAACGATATAACAGCCTATTTGAGCAAAAACAGCCCCGCTGATACTTACGCGAAATATTATCGTTTCCTGATTGACAACGGAGCAAAGGATTTACAGCATAATATCAAACTGCCTGACTCCAAGGCAGTCGAATTATTCGGCACGAATGAGATATTTTTCGTAACCGGCGGCTACTTCGCCGGCGTCCGCGCTTCGGCGCCAATTGATGATTTGCAAAAACTCGCGGAAAAACTCATAGAAAATCTTCCCAAACAAAAATGACGCATAACGATAAAATCTCAAGAAGACAATTTCTGGCTCGTTCCGCAAAGGCCGGCATTTCTGTTGCCGCCGCCGCTGCTGCCGCAAAATGGCTTTACGAATCTGACGTCCTGAATATGCTCCCGAAGCTCTCTGCTGTTTCAGGTTTGAAGGATTATTCCGTTTCTCCTGTTGCCGGCCAGACAATAAGCATTGTATCCGGCTCAGCCCGCACTCAGACAGTCCGCAAGGCCGTAGAGCTTCTCGGCGGCATAACCCGCTTTGTCCGGCCCGGCGAAACAGTCCTCCTCAAGCCTAACATCGGCTTTGCCACTCCGCCGAGAATTTGTGCAACCAGTCATCCGGACATTATTTCTGAAATCGCAACGCTTTGTTATGAACAGGCAAAGGCAAAAAAAGTTTATATTACCGATAATCCCATTAACGACTCAAAAAGCTGTTTTGAGTTAAGCCAAATTTCCGCTGCCGCGGCTAAAAGTAGAGCGGAGATAATTTCGCCAAAAACCGATTATTTCAGGCCGCTGACTTTGCCCGGCGGCAGACTGATAAAAAATTGGCCCTTCCTTTATGAACCGCTCAAAAATGTTGATAAGGTTATCGGCATTGCGGTCGTTAAGGACCATAGCCGCAGCGGTGCATCTATGGTGATGAAAAACTGGTATGGCCTCCTCGGCGGCGGCAGGAGCATTTTTCACACAGACATTAATACTATTATCGTAGAGCTTGCGATGCTCGTCAAACCAACGCTTGTCATCCTCGACGCCATCGAGGTTATGGTTTCCAACGGCCCGACCGGCGGCTCTTCTTCCGATTTGAAACAGACTAATATAATGATAGCAGGCTGCGACCAGGTTGCCGTTGACAGTTTCGGAGCCACCCTGTTGAATATGAAACCTGCCGACCTGCCCTGGCTTTTAAAAGCTCAGGAATTAAAACTTGGCACAACTGATTATCAGTCGCTTAAACCTGTTTTTGCGAAACTCGAAAGTTAAATATGAATCCCGTTAGACCTTGTTTAGAATTATATATATGCTTTATATTGATAATCAAAAAAACTTATATTCTTGTTTGCACAGGAAAGGAGGTCTAACGGGATGAAAATCACGACGACAAGAAAAATTAGTCAGGTTTTCTTTTTCGCCCTTTTTATTTGGCTGTGCATCGTAATGTCCGTTGGCGAAAAATTCTTCCAGCTCCGCGCCTGGCCTGTAAATATCTTCCTGCACCTCGACCCCCTTGCCGCAATTGCCACAACTCTTTCTACGCACAGGCTTTATGCGCCTCTGTTGTGGTCGGTTTTGACGATTATTTTAACGATTTTAATAGGCAGATTTTTCTGCGGCTTTGTCTGTCCCTTCGGCTCGCTGCATCAGTTCATTTCGTATCTTTCACACAGGAGCAAAAAACCTTTAGACCTCGTCTCGCTTCATAAATATCGAAAAAGCCAGAATATAAAATATTATATATTGATTGTATTTTTAATTGCTGCCGCCCTGCCGTCTTTGCAGAATCTTCAAATCGGTCTGCTCGACCCCATCCCGCTTTTCACCCGCACCGTCAATTTGCTTCTCCTGCCCCTCGTCGATAATTCAGTCAATCTTCTTTCAGCATCAGACCGTTTCTTCCGCACTGCTCCGCTGATTTTGTCGGTCTTTCTTGTCTTTGTGCTTTTGAATTTTTTCATTCCGCGATTTTTTTGTCTGCACATCTGTCCTCTCGGCGCTCTTTTCGGATTATTAAACAGGTTTGCGCTCTGGCGTATCAACCGCAATTCCAATTGCACCGACTGCAAATTATGTAATGCTCACTGTCAGGGCTCCTGTCAGCCTTCTGAAACGCTCAAACAGAGCGAATGTATATTATGTTTAAATTGTCTTGACGATTGTAAATTTAATGCGATTGACTTCAGCACCGCTTCTTCTGATACTGTTCAGGTTTCTCCCGATTTATCGCGCCGCGGCTTTTTGGCCGCCGCTTTTACAGGCCTGCTTGCGATGCCCGCCTTTAAACTCCTCGCTTATTCGAAGGACTCCGAGGGTATCGTTCGTCCGCCCGGCGCACTATCGGAGAAGGAATTTATTAAGCGTTGCTTAAAATGCGGCCAATGTATGCGGATTTGTCCGACAAACGTAATCCAGCCGGCAGGTATCGAATCCGGCCTGACAAATCTCTGGACTCCGGTAATGAACAACCGTATTGGCTCAAGCGGCTGCCAATTGGACTGCGTTGCCTGCGGCTATATGTGTCCTACCGCCGCGATAAGGCCGTTAACGCTGGCCGAAAAGCTCGGCAAAGGAAAATTTGAGAGCAATGGCCCAATCAAGCTCGGCACTGCCTTTTTCGACAAGGCAAAATGTCTGCCGTGGGCTTTTAATACCCCCTGCATCGTCTGTCAGGAGAACTGTCCGGTAAGTCCAAAGGCTATTTACACCCGCACGGTATTTGCCAATGTCTCCGACAGGCTCAAAGTCAAAACCATAGAGAATAACAATATACTGCTCGAGCAAGGCGTTCTTTCTCCCGAAAGATTTTCAACCGGCGATTATTATTGTCAGTTTACTGCTGGCGGCAAAACAGCCCAGGCTAAGATTATTTCAAACTCTGCCGATACGATTAGAATATCTCAGGATTCCACATTGACAGTTCTTCCGCAGCCCGCAACGGAAGTTCAAATTCAGATTCGCCTTCAGCAGCCTTACATCGACCCCGCCCTTTGCATCGGCTGTGGTATCTGTCAGCACGAATGTCCCGTCAGCGGCAGAGGCGCCGTATTTGTAACGCCTTTAGGCCAAACAAGAGAAAAATAAGGTCTTTATTTATAATCCATATTTGTTAAAATTATGACAGCGTTATTTCAGGAGGTTAGACAATGGAAAATAAACCGATAAACAGGCGCCAGTTTTTGAAAACCGCCGCCGGCACCGGCATTGCTTCTGCAATCGCAGCAGGCTCCGTTTTAGCCGCCGCGATAGACGCCAACAAACCTGCCGAACCGAATAAACCTGTTGAGAAAAAGGAAACTTATCCGCAGGTTCCCACCCGCCTTCTCGGCCGCGCTAAAATCCCTGTGCCTATTTTGTCTTTCGGCACAATGTTTGACCTCGTTGAAAACCAGATACTGCTGCACAAGACTCTGCAATGGGGCGTTAATTACTGGGACACCGCCTACAGTTATGGCAACGGAAACAGTGAAATGGGCATCGGTGTGTTTCTCGCTAAAAATCCCAAACGCCGCAAGGACATTTTCTTGGTTACAAAGGCATCTGGTGCAAAAGATGCCGCCTCGCGTTCCGATCGCCTCCAGGCTTCTCTTAAAAAAATGAACACCGACTACATCGATTTATATTATGGCATTCACAGCTTAAAGGACCCGGCTGATTTGACGGACGAGCTTAAGCAATGGGCCGCCGACGCAAAGGCAAAAGGCCTTATAAAGTATTTTGGTTTCAGCACTCACCAGAATATGGCCAATTGTCTCCTGGCCGCCGCCAAGTGCGACTGGATTGACGCCATAATGACAAGCTACAATTATCAGTTGATGAAGGACTCTAATCTCTCTGCCGCCGTTGACGCCTGCAGCAAAGCCGGCATCGCTTTAATCGCGATGAAAACTCAGGCCCTCAAATCGGACGTCGAGGACAGCAATTCTCTTGGCAATTATTTCATCCAGAAAGGCTTTTCGGAAGGCCAGGCCAAAATAAAAGTTGTTCTCCAGGATGAGCGGATATGTTCCGCCTGCGTCGGCATGAAAAACGTTGCGACTCTCACCTCAAATGTCGCTGCCGTCCTCGACAAAACCGAATTAAGTCAAAGCGATTTGGATTTTATGGACACTTACGCAAAGCAGACTTGCAGCGGTTATTGCGCCGGCTGTACCAATATCTGCTCCGCCGCGGTTCCGCAGATGCCGTATGTCAATGATGTGATGAGGTCTTTAATGTATCATCGCAAATATGGCGATACGCCTCTTGCAAAGGAAGTCTTTTCAGAAGTCGCTTCTCGCGTCAGTGCCCCCATCGGCAGTTTTGATTATCGCCTTGCCGAAAAACTCTGCCCGAACAGAATGCCTATCGGCTCCCTCATTAGAGAAGCTCAAAAATTGCTCGCGTAAAATATTATAAAAACAGAAATGCCGCACCTGAAAAACTTCAGATGCGGCATTTTTTATTTATCTATACCCTATTTTACAGCTCTTTAATTTCTTTTTCGCTTGCGATTTTGATATTATGTTTTTTAAGTATCTCCGTGGCCTTATCGGGATTATCGAATCGGAATACCATCAGCGCCTTGTCGGTTGCTTTTTCAACGAATCCGTACATATATTCGACGTTCACATCCTCGTCGGCCAGAACTTTCAGTATTTCCGCCAGTCCCCCCGGCCTGTCCGGCACTTCAACAGCGACGACATCCGTGATATTTGCGACGAAGTTCGCCTCGCCCAGCGCCTTGACCGCCTCGTCCGGCTTGTTTACGACAATTCGCAGCACGCCGAAATCTTCGGTTTCCGCGACATTAAGCGCACGGATGTTGATATCGTTTTTCCCCAATACTGCGCACACATCATAGAGTCTGCCTTTTTTGTTTTGCAGAAATATGGAAATTTGTTTTATCTTCATTTTTCAATCCCTTACATTTGTCGTTTATCTATAACTCTTTTTGCCTTGCCCATACTTCTTTCGATTGTCTTGGGTTCGACAAGCGTAACTTTCACGCCGATGGAAAGTACCGATTCAATTTCTTTTTTGATTTTCGCCCGCAGGTGTTCCAGTTGTTTAACCTCGTCGGAAAACATCTTCCTGTTGACCTCAACGAGCACTTCGACCTCGTCGAGCTGATGTTTTTGCCTGTCAACGACAATCTGGTAATACGGCTCAGTCCCTTCGATGCCCAGCAGGACGTGCTCGATTTGCGATGGAAACACGTTTATACCCCGAACGATAATCATATCGTCCGTCCTGCCTCTTATTTTACTGATTCGCGGGCTTGTCCTGCCGCATCTGCATTTCTCATAATTTATACTCACAATATCGCGCGTCCGGTATCTGATAAACGGTATCGCCTGTTTCGTCAGCGTGGTTATGACCAATTCGCCGTCTTCGCCTTCTTTGACAGGCTCACCCGTATTCGGATTGATTATCTCAGGATAAAAAACATCGCTGTAGATATGCAGTCCTTTTTTATTCGGACATTCCTGCGCAACTCCCGGCCCGATTATTTCCGAGAGCCCGTAAACATCCGTCGCGAGCATATTCCACGCCTCTTCGATTTCCGTCCTCATTTGTTCGCTCCACGGCTCCGCTCCGAATATCCCGATTTTCCAGTTGCCTTTTTTCGGGTCGATTCCCATTTCGCGCGCCTCTTCTGCCATATACAGCGCATAGCTCGGCGTGCAGCCCAGAATCTTCGGCGCAAAATCCTGCATAATTTTAAGCTGTCGGCTTGTCTGCCCTGCCGATACCGGAATAATTCTCAGTCCCATTTCAAGTGCGCCGTAATGAAAGCCTAATCCTCCGGTAAACAGTCCGTATCCGTAAGCGATTTGAATGGTATCGCTCGGCTCGGCTCCCGCGCACGCTATCGTCCGTGCCATTACTTCAGACCATAATTTTATATCGTCGCGCGTATATCCCACAAGCGTTGGATTGCCCGTTGTTCCGCTCGATACGTGAATTTCGACAATATTTTTCTGGTCCGTGCAGAAAAGACCATAAGGATAGTTGTCCCGCATATCGACTTTCGTCGTGAACGGCAGTTTTTTTATGTCATCGATTGAACGGATTGCATCCGGCTTAATCCCGGCCTTGTCGAGTTTATCTTTATAGGCTTTGCAGTTGTTATAGATATATGGCAAAAGTTTTTTAAGTCTTTCGCCCTGTAGTTGTTTCAATTCCCCTGCTGGCATACACTCAAATTTCTCATTCCATATCATAATTTCGTGCCTTTTTATTCTCTGTTATTTTATTTGGATTATAAAAATACAGGCCTTATATTTTAACCTCACCAATTCAAAATCTCAACCCTTAATTAAGCGTTAACGAGGGGTAATATTCGGTTGTTTAGCCCCGTCATCCCCGTATGACGGGTTTCGTTTTTCACTTAGCCGCCGCCACTCGGGGCGGCGATTCTTTTTTCTTCAAAGTTCACCACCGCGTATTCCCCATGATATTTCTTCGCCGCTTCATCATAAGCCTTTGCCGCCTCTATTTCATCATCGAACATTCCTAAATGTATATGGATTCCCTGATAGCTTATTCCTGCCCTCCATTTCCCGCACTTTTCATCTCGGCAGACTCCCTTGTATTTGCTGCTGCCGTAATTCATACCTCTTTTGCTGTTTGCGTTATTTTGTGATGCCGTAACGATACTAAGGTTGTGTTTTCTGTTATCTAATCCTTCGCGGTTTTTATGGTCAACGATGTCGTTTCGCCCGTCCTGAGCAAGGCCGAAGGGTTTTGCGTTCATAATTTGTCTATGCATTTTCACTGTGGTTTTTTTGTTATTTGCTGTCCGCGCGAATCTGATAGCGTAGAAGGTATCGTAATCTTTTGCTGCGCACCACTTGAATTGATTTAGGCTCTCAAAATCTTCCGGGTCAACTATTGCGAACTTGTCCTGTGTTAATTTGATTTTCCTAAATGGATATCCGTATCGTTTTTTTCTATATCGTAAAACAAAATAAACGATAATGCTTTCGATAATTGTTGGATACGAAATTTGAAAATGAATTTTTGACATTTTAAATTTCTCCGCTTTTAGCGGATTCCTCAAATTTTCAATCTTAAATCTTCAATTTTCAATATATACGTCCCTCCGTATTACCCCAGAAGTTGCGCGTTTTTGTCGAATTTTGATCAAGAAAATTTTGTCCGCAATTCGTAAGTGTTTGTTAAATATGGAGATAAATTTTTTTATTTTTTCAAAGCGCGCAACTTTTTTGTTGCGCATTTTTGTCTATTCAGACATTTGAGGTCGGCTTATCCCGCACCTACTTGCCCCGTTAGATGTTTACCCTGTGGGATGTGTGAAACTATCCCATCGGGGCGTTAGTTAGCTGCTTTAGCTATCTAACCGGGGTGCTTCCGGTTAAACCTTTGGCGTTTTGCTCATCTAATTCCAAACGCGGCTTAATGCTTTTAATTCGTTTCTTTACCTGTTTTATATGTTCCGCAGGCGGAATTTTTTCCGGCATTGTGCCGCCGATTCGCTTAATGGCGTCCCGCACTTCCTGCCCGACTTTCTTATGCGTTAAAATCGCTTTTTCCTGACTATTGATTCTCTCTTTTTGCAGTTTTTCGCGTGTCTGCGTCATTCTAAACTGATTGGCCGCTAATTCTGTGGTATTCATTCTGTCCATCAGGTTTTCACGTTTGTCGACTCCCTTTAGTTTTTTAATGTCTTCAACGCCCTTGCCGTCGTAAAGTCCCTTGTAGCCTGCATCGTGAAACACACCGAACATTTTATTCTGGACCCCGGCATCGCGTGCTGCGCCGGAAAGCGCCCGAAATTCCTCCGAGGTTTGCTTTCTTAATTCCAGCCGTTCCACATCGGCCGCCAAAATATCGGATACTTCCTGTCTGCGTGTCTGGACCGCAAAATATTTCTGGGCGTTTGCGATTTGGGGCTTGCGGGGGTCGCCGTTTTGAGCGATTAAATAACAGGCAAATCGTGAAAGGTGATAATCAACCACTTCTCTTTCACCGCCTTTTCCAAGAATTATCATTTTGCCGGCGCCGGCAAAGTGATAATCAGGCTTATTACCCGACTGCTGACAGGATGTAATCGCTCTTTTTACGGCATCTTCAAACCGCCGCCACTTCGCATAACCCAGCAAAGGCTGTAAATCTCTTGCGCTCCAGTATTCAGCGCCGTGTTGATTGATTTTCTTTAATTCCTCGAAGGATTTCCGACCGTTTACTATTGGGTTATCGTCCATAACATTTTCCTCAGAAACTTCTGGCGATTCTACTTAACGTAACCGCAAAACGATTGACGAAACGAGCTGCGCAACCGTCTTACGTTTTATACTATCTCTTTTTCTTTGCAAACTCAACCTAAATTGCCTGCCCTGTGAGATGACTCTTAGGCTATCTCATCGGGGTTCAACGTTCTTTTTCCTTACTTCCTTACTTCCTTACTTCTTTGCTTCCTTACATCCTTTTATCCCTTGTTTTAAACTATACATTCTATATCCTTTTTTATTTGTGTCTTGGTGCCGGAGCCTGTCCCGCCATAGCCTTCTTGTCCGTTCGTAGCTTTTAGCGAAGACGGATGGCGACGGCGGATGGCTACGAATTTTTAAAATTATCCTCTTGACTATAATTTCCCTCGTATATATAGTAATTAGTCTGTGATGTGGTTGGAAATCTCATTACAATGGGGTTGGAAGATGATATTTGGAGAAGAATTGCGAGAAATTGTAAATATCGTTAATTTTTGTCCTTGACTGCTTATCAGTAACTGACTATTATTTCGCGTCTGTAATAAATGTCGCTGTCAGTTGAAGGCAGCGATATTTTTTTGCCTGCCACGTCGACTTGTCGCGTCGGAGCTCTTAGCAAAGACGGAAGTCTTGACGAAGACGGGTTCTTTTTTGTTCTTTGAAAAGTTTTTATATGGTTCAATTGAGTCCGAACAACGGCTTTTACAAAACCTGTATTTATTCGGTTTTGGGCTCGTAGCTCAGTTGGTTAGAGCGTGCGCCTGATAAGCGCAAGGTCGGAAGTTCGACTCTTCCCGGGCCCACTTGTGAATTAAAGGTTGCGTTGAACGGTTACGCAACTCGTAACGTTTAGCGTATGACGTCAAACGAAACGAGCATCGCAACCGATTGACGATATCCGAGTCGGCTTCGGGGATGTAGCTCAACTGGGAGAGCGCCGGCTTTGCAAGCCGGAGGTTGCAGGTTCGATCCCTGTCATCTCCATTGAATTTGCCTCTGGCAAATTCAATGTCCTGAGTGAGTTCGCGTAGCGAACGAATCGAAGGGCATTTTTCAGTAGCTGGAAGTTAAAATCTAACGGCCAGTGATTGTTCTTTTAAAAGTAAATAGTGTAGATGTCTTAAAGAAGGTGTACGTTGTATTGAATCCTTCGTAGCCCTTTGGGCGAAGTAGGATGATACACAACAATACATTTTATAGCGTCTAAAAATATAATCCAAACCGGTACTATATCAATCTTTGATTGATATGGTCAAGTTACTAAGGGTGTATGGTGGATGTCTAGGCGTCGAGAGGCGATGAAGGACGTGGCGAACTGCGATAAGCCCGGGGCAGGTGTTAAGCAACCGTTAATCCCGGGATTTCCGAATGGGGAAACCCGTCCCTGAGTAATCAGGGTCATCAGCGGCCGAATGCATAAGCCGTTTGAAGCGAACGCAGGGAACTGACACATCTCAGTACCTGTAGGAAAGGAAATCATTAGAGACTCCGTTAGTAGTGGCGAGCGAAAGCGGATCAGCCTAAACCCAGCACCTATTTTGTATTCTTGTTATATTTTAATAAGCATTTGTCGTTCAATTTATTTAGCCCCCAGTTTTACTGGGGGTTCAGAGCCGCGACCGTAAGGGAGCGGTCAAAAATCAATTCAAACTGACAATGCTTGTGAATAATAAGAATGTGAAATAGGTGCTGGGTGTTACGGGCATCGGTAAGGAGTTACAAAGGTATCGCAAGCAAAATCCGCTGGAAAGCGGAACCGTAGAAGGTGATAGTCCTGTATGCAAAAGCGAAAGCCCTCCGTTACTGCCGATGTTCCAGAGTAGCACGGATGCCGTGAAACTCCGTGCGAAGTCGGGGAGCCCACTCTCCAAGGCTAAGTACTACTCGACGACCGATAGTGAAATAGTAGCGCGAGCGAAAGATGAAAAGCACCCCTATTAGGGGAGTTAAAAGCACCTGAAACCATATACTTACCAAGCTGTGGGAGGGCTATGTATAGTCTTCGGACTATAAATGCCTGACCGCGTGCCTTTTGCATAATGAACCGGCGAGTTACCGTTTGTGGCAAGGTTAACCCCTTAAGGGGGCCAGCCGTAGCGAAAGCGAGTCTGAATAGGGCGTTAGTCGCAGGTGGTAGACGCGAAACCACGTGATCTACGCATGGCCAGGTTGAAGGAGATGTAAAAATCTCTGGAGGACCGAACCCGTTAACGTTGAAAAGTTATGGGATGAGCTGTGCGGAGGAGTGAAAGTCTAATCAAACGTGGAGATATCTCGTTCTCTCCGAAATAGCTTTTGGGCTAGCGTCGGACGATCCCCTGCGGGGGTAGAGCTACTGAATGGGAACAAGGGTCCACCAGACTACTTATCCCAACCAAACTCCGAATACCGCAGGATTACAGTCCGGCAGTCAGTCTGTGGGTGATAACATTCATGGTCAAAAGGGCAAGAACCCAGACCGCCAGCTAAGGTCCCGAATTTGTGCTAAGTTCCTAAGGAAGTCGAATTGCAGAGACAGTCAGGATGTTGGCTTAGAAGCAGCCACCATTTAAAAAGTGCGTAATAGCTTACTGACCGAGCAGTTTGGTGCCGATAATGAACGGGAATAAGCACGAAACCGAAGCTGCGGATTCTGCTATTGTCTTCGGACAATATTAGAGTGGTAGGAGAGCGTAACAGTCAGCGTAGAAGCGATACGGTAACGAATCGTGGAGCGACTGTTAGTGATTATGCCGGTATGAGTAACGATAAAACAGGTGAGAATCCTGTTCGCCGTAAACCTGAGGTTTCCTGGGGAAGGTAAATCCGCCCAGGGTTAGTCGGCCCCTTAGTCGAGGCTGAAAGGCGTAGACGATGGATAGCAGGTTAATATTCCTGCACCAATTCAATGGACGAAGACAGCGACGCATTTCCGAAATTCATCCCGTGGTTAGTCGTGCGGGTTCCGCAAGGTCGAGGCCGATTTTCGATGCCGAAGTGAACGTAGGAAGTGTTAAGAAATAACTGTCGTAGGACGAAGTTGAATTGACCGTACTAAAACTGACACAGGTAGGTAAGGAGAATATCCTAAGGCGCTCGAGAGAACCGTTCTTAAGGAACTAGGCAATTTAACCCCGTAAGTTCGCAATAAGGGGTCCCTCCTAAAACAGCTTAACTGTTGTTTTAGAGGGCGCAGGGAAATGGCTCTGGCGACTGTTTATCAAAAACACAGTTCTGTGCTAACACTTAAAGTGGATGTATACAGAATGACGCGTGCTCAGTGCCGGAAGGTTAAGGAAGGCGGTCATTGGCCGTAAGGCTGAGAAGCTGGCGACCGAAGCCCCGGTAAACAGCGGCCGTAACTATGAACCAATCGTAGTTGTAAAATTCGGCTATATGCTGGA
>JBAVNP010000127.1:0-2588 GCA_049691175.1 Sedimentisphaerales bacterium | reverse complement strand
CCAATACTCTTTACAGAATCTCCGATGCCGTCACAATCAACACTTATATCACCGGCGCTAACGTTTCCTGAAGATATACTGATCTCAATTGCAATCTCTAAATTTCCCGAATCTGATGAATCAAAAGACATTTCCGCATTTTCTCCCGGCGAAATCAAGTCCATATACACGCAGTAGCCATTACCGTCACAGGGATGATTAGGATCGCAGTAAGATTTGCAACTTCCATCCACGCAACTTTTGCAATTGAGACTATCGCAGCACGAACTGCCGCAGCAGGATTTCTCGTTAGAACAGGTTTTTCCGGTTCCATTGTTGCAACAATGCTCTGCTGCCGGATTATAACACGTTTTACCTTCACAGCAATAACCGGTGCTGCAACAAGAGCCATCACAGCAGCTGCCGCTGCAAATAAAATGAGGATTCTTTATTTACTTTTGAAAAGAACTATAAGAAGATTTGCATAATCAAAAAAGATGCAAAAGTCAACACTCCGTCCCTGTCAGGCCTAAAATAAAATCCGTCCTGCCACTATCCGAACCGCGGATTTTTCTGACCGCTGTAATATCTCTCACATATCGGATGAATTATTTATTTACATCTGCGACAAAAACAAGATTTGCATCTTTGTATTTATATTCCTTGCCCTCTATTTTGTCGATGAACTTATCATCGTTTTTCAAGCCGAGATTCTTATAGGTAAATGTCTCTGCCGGAACGGACTTATTCACACCGGCATTTTCAATAGTGATTTCTGATGTAGAAGTTGGTCTGCCTTTATTATTCCAGAATTTTGTCGTCACAGTTTTTGGTAAATATACTTCTCCGATTTTCTCATACGTACATTCTTTTGAATAAATTTTTACGCTATCAGAATTGGTTGTCTCTATCTCTATCGCATTAAAGCCGACTGATTCATCTACCTCAAGCAGTGAACGTATGTATTTTATCGCATAGTTTGGCCCACCTCTCCATGTAGTTATAATGCGGTATTTGACACCAGTAGCTGTTTCCGAAGAGCTTATTTCTATATGTGGATAACCCTCGACAAGCTCATTTATACGTTCGTTTATGTTACTTCTTAGCTGTAAGAGCAAGTCCCATAGCTTCTTGCTATCTCCCCCACCGAGTTCGAAGAACACACGAGGATCACGAATATCTCCGTTCAAATCAAACTTTCTTTCCTCCGGCCTCTCCCTAAAAGCTACCTTCATCGCAGCCCGAACGTCATTTCGTTTGGAAGTAAAGAGAGAATCGGGCATGTACCATATATATTGCTCCCGAGTCAGAACAGCCCTTACGCTCTCATATCCTCCATTTTTATTAACAGGAATATCCTGATTCAAATCAATAGCTCTAAGCAGCGCCTGTGGTTTTTCCTTTTTAGAATATAGTTTGTCATTACGTGGGTCCACAGTAAATTCAGCGGTGTTATTGATTATCTCCAATATATGTTGCGAATTATGTGCAATACTGTTTGTATCATCTGCGTTGGACATTTTTGCGGCATTTGGACCATAATGATATCTCGTTTCGAGTATGCTCATTCGCCCCTGCCAGGAAGATATCTCTTCATAGTTTGTTTTTGTCCCGTGTGCAATTAGATCAAGGACGTTGGCATAATCTGTCTGTGGCACTGGCTGCCATTGCGAATCATCGGCTGCATAGTCTTGCTGGGAAATTACAAAAAAAGCAAGAAAGATCATAGTGTTCAGTAACTTTATTAACTTTTTAAAATTCAGATTCATTTTGTCATCCTTTCGCTACTTTAAAATATTCGTACGGTTATATCAGATTTGCATCTGCTCATGGGCATTGGCAACTCAACATTTTCACAATATGGGCATCACCCGTAGCTCCACAAGGTTGGCAAAATCCGAAGGGGAGAGATTGACAGGCTGAACCAACACATATTACATCCCACTGATTAGCAATATCTGTGCATGCCCGCCATGCATAGCAATTAACCTCAACCCACTCTAAGTCTCCACAAGGGTTACCACCACATTCAGAGTAGCATTCATCGGCTTGTCCAAGGGTCCATTGACTTATTTGATTTGTGCAATCTTCCCAACCTACAGAATCGCATCCGCAATCACTATTAGACGCTTCACAAAAATTATTTGACCTTGTCTTGCAACAATCCTTGCATTCGCCATTCGAACAACACTTATTCAGGTCGCCACCGCAGGTTATACAACTGCCCTGGCCATCGCATTCCTGACACTGGGCAGGATCGCATTTCGGAATACACTGCCCGCCGCAGCATTCTTTATTCGGGTCGCCGCCGCAAACTTTACATTCGCCGCCCACGCAACTTTCGCATTCAAGGCGGTTACAGCACTCTCCATCACAGCAGGTCTCAGTATCAGGGTCGCAGCACGCACTGCCGCAGCAGCTGCCGCTGCAGCAGGAACCATTACAGCAGGAACTGCTGCCGCAATTATATCCACAGCCGCAGTAAGGGTAACCTGATGCTAAATGGTAACAGGGTGGGCAAGGCGGACAAGTACAGGCTGATGCTATTATACAGAAAACACCAATTATAGATAAGCAAATTAAGACTGATTGTTTATTCATTACCGCAC
>JBAVNP010000126.1:0-11682 GCA_049691175.1 Sedimentisphaerales bacterium | reverse complement strand
TCTTCTCGAAAAACCCGACTGTGCCATAGGCAGAATGGCGGCAACGGCAATATGTCTTGAAAATTCCGACATGGCAGGGGCGGTCGAGAATTTACAATCCGTTTATTACAGACAGCCGAATAATACCATCGCACTTTATACGCTCGGACATTGCTATGAAAGACTCGGCAAAGAAGCCGAGGCTGTCGAGTTTTATCAGGACTGCCTGAAATTCAAGAATTACCTTGAACTGCCGAGGCTGAGACTTGCCGCGATATATTTCAAAAACGGCCAGCTTGAGCGGACGATAAAAGAATATATGCAGCAGAGAAACGAGCATCCCGACGATATCGAGACATTTGTGCTTTTAGGGCACCTGTTTATGCAGAACGGCAACTACGATGCGGCGATAGACGCCTTTAACAATGCAATACTTATCCATCCGGATAATTTCGCAGACCCGATAGAAGAAGAAAAGATGAAAGAGCTTATAGCCGCCAGCAGCAGCGGCCAGGCAATCGAATATCTGAATAACCTGCTTGAGCAGCAGCCTGAGGCGGCTGAATTGTATCTGCAGCTCGGCGATATACTGGCTGATGAAGGCGAAATGGCGGACGCTATTGTGCAATACGAAAAAGCTATAAGATTACAGCCCAGTTTCCTGCAGGGACTTGTAAAGCTCGGCTCTTTACATCTGGGTCAGGGTAATTTTTCCATTGCCGCCGAGTGTTTCAACAAGGCTGTGGCAATCAATGACGAAATTGTGGATGCATATTTCGGTTTAGCCGCGGCACAGCAAAAGGCGGGAGATGAAAACACAGCATATAACACCTTAGTCCTCGGCGCTACAATACAGCAGAACAGCTGTATTCTTTTCGCCGAGGCGGCAAGATTAAGATACTGCGCAGCGGCTCAAATAGCGTCATTGGACAGCGAGGAAGGCCAGAACTCCTTTGGAGTTATGTTTGAGACCCTGAAGCAGCAATGCCTGCTGAATCCGGGCAACCAGTCTCTGTTATATGCTCAGGGGCTGCTGCTTATGAAGGCAGGGCTATTTAATGAGGCATCTGAATGTTTTAGGGAAATTATCCGAAAAAATCCGACCCATTACAGGGCACTTAGCAGATTAGTGCTTTGCTTTGCGGAAAGAGGCGAAAAATCCAAAACACTTATGTATCTTGGAACTGAGAATGAAATCGGCAGCGACCTTCTTAGTCTCCATTATAAAACCTCATTACTGTATTGCAGCCGGGGCAGTTTCATAGAGGCGTTAAAAACAACCAGACACCGGCTTGAAGAGAATTTCGACTCTCAAAACGCCTTAAATACCATAAACGAGACGCTTCAAAATATGGGGCTTATCGACAGGGCCTTTGCCGGCTGGAACCTTATAAGCGATATGGTAAGTCACGCCGTAGGCGGATAAATCTCGCCACAGATGGATAAATTGCACCGCAAGGGGTTAAAAGCCCGTTTTAAGCCAATCCTGCTTTAAAACCTGAAAACGCTGAATGAAACATAACATATATTATGAGACCTTCCAAATTTCTCGTATTTCGTTTAAAGGTTATGCCGCCCATTTTATTTAGGAAGTTTAGATTTCCCTTGCTTCTTTGCTTCCTTACATCCTTACTTCCTATTCTTCAAGCCAATGTTCAGCAAACAAGGCAAAGTCCAGCATATTAACAAACCCATCGCCATTTGGGGCAGGCGCGATATCAGCAGAATAAGCGCCTCGCATTAGCCATTGAGAGGAAAAATCAGCAAGACTATTCATATCACCCTGCCAACTATTTGCAAAGGCCGCAAAGTCCGGAAAATTGACAATGCCGTCACCCCCACCTGGAGCGATATCAGCAGATAATTTCTCAAGCAGCCACTGGTCTGCAAGCAATCCCAAATCCAATGTATCGACAATGCAATCGCTGTTTAAATCGCCTGCGTCAAATACCGGCCCCCATCTTGCCCAGTAATTCGAAACTTTTCCGCCTACTGTGGAAAAATTACCTCCTGCGATAAGCTCACCATTATAGGCCGTGAGGGAATATATGGCACCGTTCGGACCGCTGCCAAGGGACTGCCAACTGTTGCCGTCCCATGCGTCAATCTCTAAAGGGTATCCTTCGACAAGCTGACCGTTGTAAGTGGTAAGGGCATAGACATAACCGCCCGCACCTCTCCCGAGCGGCTGCCAACTATTGCCATCCCACGCGGCGATATATTTGACGCTCTGGCCACCCGCGTTGGTAAACTTGCCTCCAGCGATAAGCCGGCCGTTATAGACTGTAAGGGCAGAAACCGTATCATTCATTCCACTACCGAGCGGCTGCCAGCTATTACCATCCCAAGCGGTAATGTTGTAGACAATATGCCAGTCTGCTGTGGTAAAGGTAAACTGGCCTCCTGCGATAAGCCGGCCGTTATAGACTGTAAGGGCCTGAACATAAGGATTAGAGCCTCCGCTCATACCGCTACCGAGCGGTTGCCAACTGTTACCATCCCAGGCGGCAATGCGGTTGGCGCTTTGGCCGCCTGCTGTGGTAAAAAGGCCTCCTGCGATAAGCCGGCCGTTATAAACTGTAAGGGCATATGCACTATTGTTCATTCCGCTGCCAAGCGGCTGCCAACTATTACCATCCCATGCGGCAATGCGGTTGGCGCTCTGGCCGCCTGCTATGGTAAAATTGCCGTCTGCGATAAGCCGTCCGTTATAGACCGTAATCGCACAGATATAATAATTGGAATCAGCAGGATTGTTTCCGCTCACTCCGCTGCCGAGCGGTTGCCAATTATTGCTATCCCATGCGACAATACGGCTGGCGCTCTGGCCGCCTGCTATGGTGAACCGACCTCCTGTGATGAGTCGACCGTTATAAATCGTAAAAGCCTCAACCCAATTGTTCATACCATTGCCGAGCGGCAACCAACTATTGCCGTTCCATGCGGCAATATTGTTGGCGTCTATTCCGCCTGCCTTGAAAAAATTGCCGCCTGCGATAAGCTGACCATTATAGACCGTAAGGGCACTGACACTCGTAAAGACTTTGCCGCCAGGAAAAGAAGAAGAACCTCCGCTCATTCCGATACCAAGTGGCTGCCAACTATTGCCGTCCCATGCGGCAACGCGGTTGGCGTCATGGCCGCCTGCTTTGGTAAAATATCCTCCTGTGATAAGCCGGTCATTATAAATCATAAGAACCGAAACCAAATTGTTCACACCGCTGCCAAGCGGCTGCCAACTATTGCCATCCCAGGCAGCAATGCAGTTGGCATCCTGCCCACCTGCTGTGGTAAAACCCCCTCCTGTGATAAGCTGACCATTATAAACTATAAGGGCACTAACTTCAGCAAGATAAGAGCCGTCGCTCAGACCACTGCCAAGCGGCTGCCAACTATTGCCGTCCCAGGCGGCAATGCTGTTGGCGTCCTGACCGCCTGCTTTGGTAAACTCGCCTCCAGCGATAAGCCGACCGTTATAGACTGTAAGATCTCGAACGATACTAGAATATAAAGGTGGAAGACCCCCGCTCACACCGCTGTCAAGCGGCTGCCAGCTATTGCCATCCCATGCGGCAATGCAGTTGGCGTCTTGGCCGCCTGCTGTGGTAAAATATCCTCCTGCGATAAGCCGGCCGTTATAGACCGTAAGAGCATAAACCGGATTATTCATTCCGCTGCCGAGCGGCTGCCAACTGTTACCATCCCAAGCGGCAATGTAATTGGCGCTTTGGCCGCCTGCTGTGGTAAAATATCCTCCTGCGATAAGCCGACCATTATAGACTGTAAGAGCGTCAACTCCAACAGGATAAGAGCCGTTGCTTATTCCGCTGCCAAGCGGTCGCCAACTATCACCATCCCATGCGGCAATATTATTCGCCGAGACCCCTTCTACACTCTGGAAAGTTCCTCCGGCAATAAGAAGTTCCGGTTGAGGTCCTGCTCCATCAGGGTCCCATTTAGTTACGGCATAAACAGGCCCACTCAAACCCGGAAGGCCGTAACCCTGTTTCCACTCGAAGTTACATTGTGAAAAGGCAGGCGAGATTGCTATTGCTGATAAGACGAAAACAACCAGGCCGCAAGTGCCGGCTGATGACTTTATCCTTTTGTAAATCTTCACCTATATCTTCCTCTCGATATTTTTGAAAAAGGCGGCTCCATTATTTACAATTTTAGGAAAACATAATTATACCGTATTCTATCCAAAATTCAATAAAAAACGAGTATCGCATTATGTAAAAACCGCTGAAATTCCGGTGATATTTTGCCATTCCTGCCTTAATCATCCGTTTTAACTGCAAAAAGGCTTTTTTGTTGACAGATAAGCCTCATTATTTATAATGATTCATCTTTTATTATGCGGAGTAAATCTATGAAGAATAGGATAGTTGTGATTCTAAGCTGTTTGGTTTTCAGCACTTTCGTTTCGGCGCAGGAGGCTGAAAACAAACAACAACTCAAAGACAACTGGGATGATTTTCTGCATTATACGGTAATAGGGCGATTCGACCTTGCCGCCGGTTTTGCTCAAAAAATCATTGACAGTAATGCCGACCCGCTGACACTATTGAGTTTAAGCGAGGACAATCCGAGCGGTTATGGAATATTAGTAAAAGTTCAAGCAAGCAATCCCGACCTTGCCCCCCTTGCGGCAAAAATTCTCGATATTATTGAACAGGGACGGTATCTCCGCCGGACCGATTCCGAAATTATACGCGATGAAATTAAAAGATTAAGCAGCACTGTTCGCGGCAAATACACCGCCATCGAAAGGCTGCGAAACTCCGGCGAATACGCGATTCCATATATGATTGACGCCCTTAGCGATGAGAGCCGCAAAGATGAATTACCAAGTATTACTACCGCCCTGCCTGAAATCGGCAAAGAGGCTGTCCGGCCGCTGACAGCTTCGCTTGTTATGGAGAATGCCGCCGTCAAGGCTGAAGTAATAAAAGCGCTGGGCAAAATAGGATACCCTGAATCGCTGGGCTATTTGAAATTTATCGCTGAAAAAGATTCATCCGAGCAGCTTCGCCAGATTGCGATTGACAGTATGAGCCAGATAGATTCGGCAAGCGTAAACAAATCGGCAGCGGAACTCTTTTACGCACTGGCGGAAAATTACTATTATAAAGCTGAATCGCTCCGCCCCGCTGCTGAGGCGAACTTCGCAAATATCTGGTTCTGGGATAAAGACGGCAAAAGGCTCGTAAAAGAGGAAGTCGATAAATCGTATTTCCACGAGCTTATGACGATGCGATGCTGCGAATGGTCGCTGCGGGCTAATCCTGAATTTGGGGATGCGATTTCGCTGTGGTTAGACGCTTTTTACCGATTAGAAAAAACCAATATTGCATATCCGAAATATTTCGGCCCCGGTCACGCTGATGCAATGACTTACGCCACAACGGCGGGAGCTGAATATCTCCATCAGGCGCTCGCCCGTGCCATAAAAGACAAGGATACAGAGATTTCGCTGGGTATAGTTGAAGCCCTTGGCAAAAACGCGGGCGAAAAATCGCTTATGTACAGGTTCAAGACATCTCAGCCGCTGATTGACGCTTTGACGTATGACGACAGAGCGGTTAAATTCAGCGCGGCTATCGCTATTGCTCTTGCCGGTCCGACCGAGAAATTCGCCGAAAGCGAACTGGTTGTAAAAAATCTTTCTGACGCTCTTTCAGCCGCTTCCGACGCAGACTGGCCGAAGGAAAAGGCCGATGCTTATGCCGCTCGTGCCTGCCGGGCAATGCTGAAACTTGCCCTGACGAGAAATAAAGTTATAGACCTTTCTGGCGCCCTTTCGTCTCTCGTATCCGCTGCGAATGATACAAGAGAGGATATAAGACTCCTTGCCATTCAGATTCTTGTGTATTTGCCCAGTCCTGATGCGCAGAGGGCTATCGCTGAAGTGGCATTAAAAGAGGACAACGAGATGAAAATCAGGATTGCGGCTTTCAACTCGCTGGCTGATTCGGCGAAAGTAAATGCCAATCTTCTGCTCGATGAGCAGATCAGCAGGATATATTCGATTGTTCAGTCAACGGATGCAAATGCCGAACTGCGGTCGTCCGCGGCAGCGGCTTTCGGGTCGCTGAACCTGCCGAGCAAGAAGGTAAAAGAACTGATTCTTAATCAGGCGAAAATATAAGTCGGTTGAATTATGCCTTAGTTCAGGTGCCTGTTATGGCTAAAATTGCCCCTAAAGGCAGTAAAATTGGCGAAAAACAGCACGAAAGTGCGGTAACGGATTTCGTCAAAGGGCTTTCATCGGAACATAAAATGCTGATAATCCTGAAAGCTCAGCTTTACGGCGGCAAATGGGAGCCGATGTATCAGGACTTGAAGAACCGCCTGGAAGGCAAGCCTTATATATTCAAGCTGGCAAACCGCATCAACGATGACATAGAAAGAATCGAGCAGATGCGAAAGTTTGAGCAGCAGCACAGCGTAAATCTATGTGACTATATCGATTCCGTAGAATGATTGTTTCGGCATTATTAGAATTTTTCAGGGAGATAGTCTTGAAGAACTTTTGCCTGGTCTGGTTGTTGGTTTTTACGATATTTTTGCCGTCGGTTTGCGACGCAGTTATAAGCGAGAAGCTGCTCAATGAAGCCGGTCTGCAGACGGTCTGGCAAAGCGCAATTCCCTTAAATCCGCCCAGTCGGACAAATCCGAAGGAAAAGGTGGAGAAAATAACCGTCCTCGGCAATTATCTGTATATTTTAACCAACAGCAATTATCTATTCTGCTTAGACAGGCATACGGGCCGATTAAGTTTTGCCGCTGCTGCCGCGGAGCCGAAAATGCCGGTTTTTGAGCCGGCGGATTATAACGGCATTGCTTATTTGATAGCCGCCAATAATGTCATTGCTGTGGATGTTGAAAAAGGCGCAGAACTTTACCGGCATAAAATTCCCTTTTCAGTTTCCGCCGCTGCCGCGGTAAATGCCGATTATTTGTATATTCCCGGAACGGATAAACGCCTGCATATTACAGACGTCAACGGCAGGTTTCAAAGATTCAAAGTAGGCTCCAGCAACGATGCTTCCGCTGTAACAGGTGTTATTGCAACCGATAAATTCGCAATTTTTACAACCAAAGCCGGCAACGTAATATGTATGAATCCGTCCGAACCGAAACGGCTCTGGCAGTTTGACGCCGTTGATGCCGTTACGGCACTGCCTGTTATTGTGCAAAACTGGCTCTATGTCGGCAGCAAAGATACCAATCTTTATAAATTAGACACCGGAAGCGGAGAAATGATATGGAAATTTTACGCCGGCTCCGTACTTGATACCTCCGCAAGGGCCACTGAGACAATTGTTTATCAATACGCCATCAATAAGGGACTTTATGCGATAGACGCAAACAGTGGAAAACAGATTTGGCTTTTGCCGGACGGGATTGATTTGCTCGCCCAGAACGGCAATACGGTTTATGTCTTCGAGAAAACCAATATCTGTACCGTAATGGATAACAAACAGGCCAAAAAGATTTATACAATCAATTTCGCGCCTGTAACTACATTCGCAGCCAATGTCTATGACGACAAAATATATATTATGGAAGATAAAAATATTTCCTGCATTGGGCCAAAAGTAAAATAAGGCTTAAAAAAGACCGCAGTATTGAATTAATTAAGGGGAAAGCAATTCAAATGGATGTGAAAATCAGGACAGCGCTAATCAGTGTTTCCGACAAGACGGGCATTGTTGACTTCGCGAAAAGTTTATCGGCTATGGGCGTTAAAATTATCAGCACCGGTGGAACGGCCAAGGCGCTTGCACAGGCCGGCGTTAACGTTGTCAGCGTCGATTCCGTAACCGGCTTTCCCGAAATGATGGACGGCAGAGTAAAGACGCTGCATCCGAAAATTCACGGCGCCCTGCTGGGAATCAGGGACAATCCCGAACATCAGGCGGCGATGAAAAAGCACGGCATTGAACCGATTGATATGGTCTGTATAAATCTCTATCCGTTTGAACAAACAGTAGCAAAGCTTGATTGTAAATTCGAAGACGCAATTGAAAATATAGACATCGGCGGGCCGAGTATGGTCCGCTCATCAGCGAAAAATCATAAATTTGTTACAGTAGTAACAAATCCGGCGCAATATGAAAAAGTAATTGCCGAGATGAAAGCCAATAACGGCACGGTAAGCGAAAAGACAAGAAATGATTTTGCCAGAATCGCATTCGGCCTTACCGCAGGTTATGACGCGGCAATTTCAAAATATCTCAATCAGCAGGCCGGCATAAGATACCCTGAAAGAGTCAGCATTTCACTATTGAAGGCATTGGAGCTTCGCTACGGCGAAAATCCGCACCAGAGTGGTGCGTTTTATAAACTGCCGGCCAACAGCGAAATGAGCGTTTCATCCGCAAAACTTATGGAAGACCAGACGCAGATAAGTTTTAATAATCTGCTCGACGCCAACGCAGCTTTTGAACTTGTAAAGGAATTTTCCGAGCCGGCCGCTGTGGTTGTAAAACACCTTAACCCCTGCGGCTGTGCGATTGATGATGATATTCACAAGGCATATCAGAAAGCCTATGAAACCGACGTCGTAAGCGCGTTTGGCGGAATTGTCGCACTTAACAGAAAAGTTGATAAGGCACTTGCCGCAATAATAATGGAATCTTACGCAAGGTTTGGCAAAGCCAGGGGTGCCGGCGGGTTTTTTGCAGAGGTGCTAATCGCGCCGGAATTTGACAAGGACGCTATTGAGACAATCAGGACATTAAAAGAATGGGGCAAAAGAGCACGATTGATTCAAACAGGCCCGATAGACAGGGCAAAAATAGATTGCAGTGAATTTGACATCCGTTGCATCGTCGGCGGAATGCTTTTGCAGGATAGAGACCTTATCGGCTGGGAGCCTGCGCTGCTTACCTATCCGACAAAAGTAAAACCGAATAAAGAACAGCTTGAGGATTTGAGAATTGCCTGGATTTGCGCAAAGCACGTAAAAAGCAATACGATTACGCTGGTAAAAGACAGGCGTCTTATCGGCGTTGGCGCAGGGCAAATGAACCGTATTGATTCAGGCCAATTGGCGTTTAAACACGCAGGCGACCAAACCAAAGGCTCCGCGATGGGTTCTGACGCGTTCTTCCCATTCCCGGATAACGTGGATAATGCCGCGAAGGTCGGCGTCGCCTGTATAGTTCAGCCCGGCGGCTCAAAGAAAGACGATGAAGTCATCGCCGCTGCGGACAAATACGGCATCGCTATGGTCTTTACAGGCAAAAGACACTTCAAGCACTGAAAACTCAAAGCCATTCATAAACCTTTGGAGGCAGAAAATGTTCGAGAAGCGGATTTCACTATTTAGCTTGTTCGGATTCAAAGTCAGTCTTGATATAACCTGGTTAATTCTGGCAGTTCTTATAGTATGGTCTTTGGCAGAAGGCCTCTTTCCGCAGTACTATCCCGGATTAAAAACAGCAATGTATCTGTGGATGGGGGTTGTCGGCGCCATCGGTCTGTTTGCATCTATTATTTTTCATGAGTTTTGCCACTCAATTGTTGCCAGATATTACGGCCTGCGGATGAAAGGCATTACGCTCTTTATCTTCGGCGGCGTTGCAGAAATGGAAGATGAGCCGCAAAGTCCTAAGGTTGAGTTCCGAATGGCAATCGTCGGCCCCCTGTCGAGTTTCTTATTATCCGGCATTTTTTATGTGCTTGGGACATTTGCCAATAACGCCGGCTGGCCGGTGCCGGTAGGCGGAGTATTGTTGTATCTTGCGGGGATAAATTCTCTCTTGGCCGTCTTTAACCTTATACCCGCTTTTCCCCTCGACGGCGGCCGTGTTCTTCGTTCGATTCTCTGGGGTATAAAACATAACCTGAAATGGGCGACATATATAGCCTCGTCCCTGGGTTCAGCCTTTGGAATTATTCTAATGATACTCGGCGTAATAAGTTTTATCAGCGGCAACGTTATCGGTGGAATATGGTCTTTCCTTATCGGTACGTTTGTTCGAAGGGCTTCACAAATGTCTTACAAACAGATGATAATCAAAAAGGCACTGACGGGTGAGAATATTCAGCGGTTTATGAAGTCCGAGCCTGTAACTGTTCCGCCATCGCTTGGAATATCAGAACTTGTTCAGGATTATTTTTACAAATATCATTATAAGATGTTTCCTGTTCTGGAAAATGATTGTCTAAAAGGTTGTATAACTACAAAAGAAGTAAAGACGATCGCACCTGAACAGTGGAATAATTATACCGTCGGCGATTTGACAAAACCCTGTTCAGATGAAAATACCGTTTCACTGCAGACTGATGCTATTAAGGTACTTTCACTTATGAGCCTGACGTCGAACTGCAGATTGATGGTTCTGGACGGCAATAAACTTGTTGGGATTGTTACGCTAAAGGATTTGCTGCAGTTTCTGGCTCTTAAAATCGACCTCGAGGAAAAAGAGGATATCAAGTTGCCGTTTTAGTTTCCAAAGGCCGAAAATTCATCATAACACGAGCGTCTACAAAGACTTACCACTGGAGATATTGTTTGACAAAGTGGTACGGATAGTATATTTTATTGAGTTCAATAAAACGTTGGATTTTGTTTGTAATACTTTAAGATTGTTTTTGTAAAAAATGGAGATTTGCTATGAGTAAGTTGGTTGTGCCTCAGAAAGGCGCATTGGATTTTTTGTCTCTCGGCGCCCTGGTTGTCCGTTTAGACCCCGGAATTATTCCTTTTCATAAAGCGACGACTTTTCAGGCTCACGTCAGCGGAGGCGAGTTTAACGTCGCCGCTAACCTGTCGGACTGTTTTGAGCTGAACACCGGTATCGCCACAGCAATGGTGAAATATCGGCTTGGCCGATTGATTCAGGAACGAGTCAGGGCAATGGGCGTAAAGCCGTTTTATGTCTGGTTCGAGCGTGACGGCGTTCAGGGACCGAATATGGCGCTGGTTTACAGCGACCGCGCTTACGGCGTGCGGACGCCGGAAGTGGATTACAACCGCGCCATTGAAGCGGCCGCTCAGCTTAAGCCGGGCGATTTTAATTGGTCGGAAATTTTCAAAGACGGCGTTAAATGGCTGCACAGCGGCGGAATCTTTGCCGCCCTGTCGGAATCAACATCGGAATTGATTATCGAAGCCATGAAATACGCCAAATCCAAAGGTGCAGTTACAAGTTTTGATATTAACTATCGCGCCAAGCTCTGGAAGTTCCGCGGCGGACAGGAAAAGGCTGTCAAGATTTTGCGTCGAATTGTGGAAAATGTCGATGTTATTGTCGGCAATGAATCAGATATGCAGGATGGCCTGGGCGTAAAAGGCCCGGATGTCGTTAAGCAATCCAAACTTGACTCCTCTGTTTTCGTCGCGGTAATCGGCGAAGTTATAAAACAGTTTCCAAATGTAAAAGCAGTTGCCACAACGCTCCGCGAAGAGCATTCCACTAATCATCACACATGGAGTTCAGTGGCCTGGGTTGACGGCAAAGTTTATCAGGCTCCGACCTGCGAACTTAATGTTTACGACAGAGTCGGCGGCGGCGACGGTTTCGCTACCGGATTCTTCTATGGCCTGCTCACCGGCAGAAGTCCTGAAGAGTCGGTAAAACTGGGCTGGGCACACGGCGCTTTGCTTACCACTACCCCGGGAGATACGACAATGGTAACTCTCCAGCAGGTAGAAAACTTCATTAAAGGCTCACGAGGCCGTATCCA
>JBAVNP010000125.1:0-5491 GCA_049691175.1 Sedimentisphaerales bacterium | reverse complement strand
GCCGTAACCGCCGAACAAGCATCCATTATTGCTTTTGCTTCTGCTGTCGTGGTGCGCCAACCAATACCGGGAGGACCACTATTACCTATAAACACGATATTCGGTTCAGGACCAACCAAAACACGAGCCCAACCCCCTAAAAGGGTTTTAAACTTTATTGCGTTTCCCATTACGCCTGGATAATTGTCCGGATTTGCCGTAAGAAGTAACTGGCCGCTTTGATCCCAAAATGTCGTGGTATAAGTTGCAGAAGTTGCAGGAGAAGGGACGGGAAGTTTATCGGCCTGCACCCAAAAAATATAAGTCTGTTTCTCGCCGTGCAGCCGATGAACCTTCGGCGTTCTTGCCGATAATTCCGTTAAAGTAGTAGATACAAGGCTCTCTGCGCCTGCACCTTTCCCAGTTTGGAAGGCAGAATACATACAATACAAGGTGTCGCCAAAACCGTAAGGTTCACCATTGACGTCTTTGGTATTAACGCTCGGTGTATCAAGATAAGCATTTGCATCATTTGTATCGTTAACTTTTATGTATCCGAGAAAATCTCTGTTGTTCGAGTCAAAAGTCGGAACGGGGGAACGATATAGACCGATACCGTGGTCGTAAATTTTTAGACCATCTTCGTCAGTATCACGACATACAAGTAAATAATAATAACTTCCATATTTAAAAACAGTAGAACAGAAAGCGCCATCCGCAGCTGTCGATGGTGCAGTGAATATCGGATTGCCCGGATAGCATGTCCAATTCTGCAAATCGGTAGAAGTATAGACATTTTGGACGTTATGTGCAGTTTGTCCACTCACCCATAAATAATATGTCCCGTCGACTAATATGCGACCGACAGGGTCATAATTTCTCATGGGAAGGTTATAATTTTTGAATAGAGGAAGCATACCCGGCCGGTTTGCGTCCATAGTGATTTTAGTAAAAGTCGTGCCGTCCGTACTGGTCGCCGCGCCAATTCTATATGAGCCATTAGCATCGATTCCTCTATAAAATAAATTCCACAAGCCATTAGTATCCTGAAAACAGGTTGCAACCTGAATTATTTTATCCCACTTACCATCATTAGGGTAGGTGCTGGCACGCAAAACCGTCATTTTATTTGACCAGGTAATTAAATTATTGCTATCATATCGGGCGACAACATAATTCTGGTCTGGCGGATTGTAACCTCCTGTAAAAAAATACCAGTTCGGTTCGCCGGAAGGATTGCGAGTAATCTGGCCATAGTAAGCATAACTATTATAAGGTATTACCGGATTGCTGGGGCATTCAGTCCATAACTCCGAGACGGCAGAAGGCCACATCTTAGGGACGCTCACCTTTACATATTGGTCTGAACCATTAAAATGAAATGCTGGATAGCCATTGACCGTAGTTGCTACATCGCAGGAATCGCCGCCAGCGAGAACGCCGTTGACCTCTCCGATAACAGTAGTGGTAGAATCATTATCATTCAGTCGCCAGGAGAGATAATTCGGGTCAGCAAAACAGACCGAGGATAAAGATAAAAACAAAATAAAGAGCAATAGTTTCTTCATTTTGCTTCTTTCCAATAATCACGCAAATAAGGGTCACAAGCGTAAGCTGTTACTCCATCGCCTTCGTTAAGTCTCCGGTTCGACATCATATTAGAGTCGGAGGCATTGGCAAAAATTTGAAAAATAGGAACAAATAACAGTAACACGGCCGTTAACACAACATATTCTCTTTTTATCATTCCTGCTCCTTAACTGGCTTTCCTATAGACAGGGGCTAACCTTAAACTACCAAAAAACATATTCTTTTTCAAGGAAAAATTGATTCTCTGTCATTTGCTTTTATTGTAACAATTGTAACAATAGCCATAACTTCTTTAACAAGAATGAGTTGCGTTCAAACTAAAAAACTGACAGACAAAGCTGTTATGCACGATATTTTATAATTTTGGCAGGAATACCAACAACTATAGCATTAGCGGGAACATCATGTGTTACAACTGACCTTGCTCCAATGACCGCCCCATCACCTATTGTAACTCCCGGAAGTATTGAACAACCCGCTCCAACCCAGACGTCATTTCCAATACGTACAGGTTTGGAAACAAGCGGCTGCTTACGGATAAGCTCACCTGAAGCTATCCCATGGTTGGTATCAGTAATATGGCATCCCGGAGCAATTAGACAATCATTCCCGATAACGACCGATTGGCGAGCAAGTATAATAGTCCATCGGCCAATATATGAGTTATCACCAACAACAAGGTTACCTTCTTCCCATGCACCAAGGTAAACATCCTTGCCTAATCTCACACAGCAGCCTAACCGCACCTTTCTTGCAGCGGTTACTTCAATGTTACCCTCCAAAATTAGCCTTTGCCCAAAACGAAGCCCTTTCAAACGAAGGCAAAAACGCCTTGCCAATAAGCACACCGGAAATAAAGGCGACCCAAGAAAAATTTTAACTTTTCTTATTAGCCCCATAAAGCTTTCTCCCTTTCATCTTATTACTGTCAAACATCTTTATCACCTTATTCGGCGGGAATCATATAATTATACTGGAGTTGGTTTTCAATCTGTTCCATTTGACTTAAGTTCATCCAAACACCCATCAAAATCCAATAGAACAGTGAGCCGATAGCCAGATTGAATACCGGACTGACAAAACTATAACAGATAAAAACTATGTATAAAGCCAATAGCATTGCATACATCTGCTTGCCTGTGGGTGAAATCATATCTCTTCTGCCTCTAAAGCCTCTGATGAACACCTCCACTATAATTGCCTCCCAGAAAAATAAACCGACTATTCCAACTTTACGTATTAAATCCATTTGAAAATTGTCCGTAACTTCGCCGCTGACTCTCTCAAATGTTACTACTATTCCGCTTCCCCACCCGTTTCCAAACAACAGCGATCCTTCCTCCAGGCTTTTCCCAAAAAAATGTACGAGGGCTTCAGGCCTTCCTCCTAAAGCAGCCATAGGACCTCTGGCGCTTAACATGATATTAAATAGAATCGGAAACATAGTTCCAATTATGGCCACAATAAAAACCGCCCGAAAGTTCCTTGCTGAAGCCGCAATAACGATCACCCCTACACCTCCAAATAATATTGCGGAGCGTGAAAAAGTTACCAGCATACCGGCAATAATCAACAATAATACCGGAAATTCCCACCACTTTCGTTGAAATCGCGTGAGCATAAACCGCCGGGAAATCAAGTAGAGAAAAGGAAATTGCAGGAATAAACCTAAGCCGTTTGGCGAACCTACCGCCGAAACCATTCGTTGTGTAATCGGACCATAACTTACATAACCGGAAGTATAAGTCTGTCTATTTGTTATCAATTCATAAAACCCGAGAAGTATTAACATTACTGCCGCTGAACAGAAAACTCGGAACAGCGCATCCACTTTTCTCTCATTATCCAATGCGGATGAAATGAAAAATACCAGGCAAATAAATACCACCACATATCGCAGTTGAACTCCGGTCAATGGGATAACGCCGGGATTTATAACAGCGTGCGCTATTGCATATAAAGCCCAGGGGAAAAAAGTCAGCAATAATGGCGGCGAAACCTGCCACCTTTCTTTTGTACATTTAATTTTCGCCAAAATCAGGCCTAATACAATAATATCTTTCAACGCTTTATAGCCAAAGGGTTCGTTAAAAATATTTAGACTTGTATCTATCCAGACATGAAGTCCATTTATCATCATAAGAAAACAGGTCAGTAATATCATCTCCCAGGCGCGAAGGATAAGTAGCGCGAATAGCATTGTAATCACAAAACCAACGATTGCGAAAATCCAGTTCCCATATAACGCTGAAGAAATGTCGCCCGCAAGGGCAAAGGAAAACACTATTAGTATCCGTATCAATCGAGGCCGGTCTGATACCGGACTGCCCCGATATCCTTCCTGATAACCGGCATCAGGATAAATCATATAACCGTTTTCTGGAACGGATATCTCTGGCAAATTTGCTGACGGATAATTATAAGTATCCACAATCGTTTCCTTTATTTAACCTGACCTGCCGACATTTTAAACGCCAAATTTTGCAGGCAGCACCCGCCTGCTGCACCGCAAACAAGCATAATGAACGCACAAATCAGTTTTCCGCGGCTGCCATCTTATGCAGTATATCCGCCTCTTGGCTCGAGCCGATAAAAATAAGTGTTCCCGATCCCGGCAGAATCGATACTTCGTACTCACCTGCCTTTTTTAACAGTTCTTTCCCTGATTTGATATCAAATACACCACTCTGTGTATCCGGATTCGCACCGACAAATGAAAAATGAACCGCCAGAGGCTCTTTGTAAGGAACATAATCCACCAGGTTGCCTTCATCATCAATATATATCATATCTGAGGGCTTAAAAATGTATCTACTGTTGTGAGGCCAGGTTCCCACATTTGAATTCTGAATTACTATCACTTTGCCCTTTACGTCTGGAAGCGAGAACGCATTATTGTATATATACTGCTCTTTTGTTTGTACCACAGACTCCGCAAGCTTAGTCATTCTTGTAATAATGCGTTCATAAGACCTGATTTCTTTAGATGCTTCGCCAAACTCATCAAGCTGCGGATTAGGCTTTCCTGGCCGTCCGGCGAGAGTCCACCACGTAACCCCCTTTTGTGGTTTGTCTTCAATTGTTATATCTCTGACGCTCGCATTCAGCAAATCTCTTGTAGGCGGCGCGTAATGCCAGCACAGAAACATTTTTGCGCCTTCCAGCACACCTATCCACGCCATAGCTTTCATACAATTCCCGGGTAAACGGTAGTATTGCCAGACATTGTAGAAATCGCCTTTGTCCGTGGTGATTTTTTTCCATCCCATGCGGCCTTCTTCCGCAAATGTGAGGATTTTTGCTCTCAGCTTCGCTTTTTCAGACTCGCTTTGGGGATAACTTATCTTTTCCGGGTGTTTAGCATATATGTTTGCATACTCCGGCATAAGCATTCCGCCTTGAGTGGTAATGAACAGGAAGTCTGCTCTGCGCACAGCCGCTTGTTCGTAATACTTTGCCGCTTGGCCGCGAGCCCATCTGAGAGAAAAAGCTGGTGAAGCCAAATAGCCGTCTCCGCACTCCGTCCAGTAGAAAACGTAAAAAGGCGCTCCTGCAATCACTGGATTAGGTGGAGGCTCGTTCGTTGCCGCGTTAACATTATTATTAGAAAGTTCAAATCTGGCATCTGGAGCATATAACAGTATCTTTTTATAATATTCTGCAAGTCGGTAAATATCCTTGGCAGCAACTTCCTCCTTTACACTCCAGGCTATGACTTGAGGATAATGGCCATATTTACTAATGAATTCTCCGGCGCGCATGGCATTGTAATTCACCTGATTTTCGTCCCAATTCGGCATAAAATAAGCAAAATCAAGTTGAGGAATCAGTTTCATTCCATATTTCTCAGCCAATCGTAAATGTTCGCCAAACCGCTGTGGACTTGTGCCCCCAAGATAAATTAAATTGACGCCCTTTTTGC
>JBAVNP010000124.1:0-1651 GCA_049691175.1 Sedimentisphaerales bacterium | reverse complement strand
TTTCATTTTTAAAATATTTTACTCGATATAAGGTTTGCCGGCTTTAAATAAATCCAGCCGATTTTTAATTTGCTCTTTGACAGCATCCTGCTCGGGAGATTGGCATAATCCCAAAGCCTTTTGAGCTGTTTCTACGGCCTTGTTAAAATTACCGTTTGCGGCATAAGCAACTGCCAGAGTATCCAATAATTCAGGATTTTTGTAGTTTGTAAGTTCGCAGGCTTGCAGGGCAAGCCTGAGTGCCCTGTCGGGATTGTCTGCTTTCATTTTCGGATTGATCGCCAAATACCACGCCAGTTCGTTCATAGGCTCAGCCCAGTCGGGTTTGAGCCGAATCGCATTTTCGAAATGTTCGACAGCTTCATTGATTTTGTCTTTTTTCGCCATAACCTGTGCGAAATAGTAATGCGCCTTCGCAGAGTTAGGGTCAAGCTGCAGGGCTTCATGAAGATATACAATAGCTTCGTCAAGTCTGCCCTGCTGGCCAAGTGCGCCTCCGAGGGCATTGAGTATATTGGGGTCATCCGGTTTGATTTGAACAGCCTGAGAATAATGTTCTATCGCCTTGTCGTATTCGTGCTGCAAAAAATATGCCTTTGCCATCTGATAGTGGGCATACCAGTCTTCGGGGTTATTACGCAGAAACTGGTTGTAATATGCGACAGCCTGGGCGAGTTCGCCTTGTTTAGCGAGTTTGTCCAAATTGGAGTATCGCACCGCATCTACCTGAGCTGGGGTAATAAAGAACGACAGCAGAATCGCGCAGGCCAACGTTCCAAGCCAACCATAAAGAACCATTCGCAGAAGAAATAATCTTTTATTATTTTTTAGCTGGTTGTCTATGCAGTCGAATCCGAATGCAAAAATCAGACTTATCGGCAATATGGCGCCGAGACCGTAAAAGGCTTTGGCCGAGCTGTAATATGGAAGCAGAAGATTCATATAAACTATGCTGCAGGCGACAGTATAAATCGAGCCGAGAATTAACATCCAGATTTTGTCGGACGCTCGTATTATATTACCAATTGCGCATATCATGCCGATTATAATTGCCATGGCAGCAGGTATCGCAAGAAGATAGACTGCGGACATATATTCATAATTCCATGGCGGACGATACGAATAGAGCCCCATTCCACCAATAAAGGCATCGCCCCAGAAGGTTGCATAGATAGAATCAAAAAATGAATAAGTGCCGACGTAATAAGGTTCGACAAAAACCCTTCCGAACCGGCAAAAATATTTGTATGTGTGAAAACCGGGGTCCTGCCACCATTCGCGCAAAGGAGATATTAACGCACAGTCCCAGTTGCCGACGAGAATTTTCCCGAAGTGCATCCAATTGCGGAGATAAAACCAGCCGGCTATGAGAATTATTATCAGGAACATCAGTGATAAATTTCTGCCGGTTACGATTACAGAATATTTTTCTTCAAAGAACAGTTTGTATAAAAGGACCAGAAAAACAACCGGCAATATAGTCAAAACCGTAAATTTCGTCAGAAAGGCCATTCCGATAACAAAGCCTAAAACACAATACAGTTTCAAAGAAGTTCGATTGCCGTTAAGTATCATTATCGCCACCAGTATTGTTAAACTCATCAACAAGGCGCTAAGGGACTCGTTGGAAAAGTAGCTGGAGATGTAAATG
>JBAVNP010000123.1:0-5673 GCA_049691175.1 Sedimentisphaerales bacterium | reverse complement strand
AGTTTTGAGTTAAAAAACTTTACTTGATAACTATCAAGCAAAGGTGAAAAAAAACGACAGAATTTAAGATTGGAGATTTAAAATTGAATCCGTCTTCGTTAAAAACTTCGACGAGACTCCGATGAAGTAGTTGCGACACTTCACCCCGATGAGATAGGCGAAGCGCCATCTCACAGGGCAAGCAGGGCGGGCGTCCCCTATTATTCCCCCCTATTATTCCCGAAACGGATAAAAATTCACACGAATTACGTTCACCACAGAGGCACCGAGAGAATTAAGATATATAACGATTTTTTTAAGCCTTTTTTATAAGAGCAAAATTTGCAGGGAGTTTAAGAACCGACCATTCCACAGGTATATAGCGCGAGAACACGGAGAAGAAAGTATTTCCAAAAAACAGGTGGCTGTCCCCAATTATTTCCCCACCAATATTTCAAGAAATGCTTAAGAAATGTTAGACAGTCAAAATATAAGGGCAATTTAATATTTAAAATTGAATATTTAAAATTTAACATCGAACGCCGAACATTGAACGTCGAACATCCAATGAAAACGTAAAGCGGTTGCGGTTGCGCTGCTCGTTTCGTTTTACGTTATACGGTTGCGTATAAACTTTAACCACAGATTTCACGGATTACACGGATTTTAGGGTGAAAAATGATGCTTGATAACTATCAAGCAAAGGTGAGGAGAGATGCAGAGTTTTTAGTTTTTAATTCCGCCTGAGGCGGATAAATCTTAGTTTTGAGTTAAAAAACTTTACTTGATAACTATCAAGCAAAGGTGAAAAAAAACGACAGAATTTAAGATTGGAGATTTAAAATTGAATCCGTCTTCGTCCAAAGGACTTCGACGCGATGCTGCGCAGATTGAAGATTTAACCACACGGCGGGGTTTTCTTTTTCAGTTTTTGAAACAGCCCCAATGGCCTTATTTATTCTCTCTATTTATTCCATCAAGATTGGGCTCAATATAATACTTGATAGGACAATTAGGATTCAAGGAAGTATCATCGACTAAACGTACAATAAACGGGAAGGAGCTTTCAATATTATCCATTACACAGTTAAGAAATATACCTTCTGATATAGCTATTAAAAAATCAGTGATAGTTTTCATTTCAAGGTGGATTAAACTTGGTTTTGTACTGTTTGTTCCGCTGATGTTCCAGAGAGGGGGAGCAATCTTCTCGGTTGGTTTTAATTGGAAATTTTCTATTATTAACTTACTTTGTTGTTTAGGATGTTCTTGGGCATTTCGAAGACTAACAATATACTTTAAGTTTGGTTCATTCATTTTTAAGTACTGAACAAAATCTTTATTGTGTTTCAATTCCTCCTTCGCCCATGAAGCAATTTTGTGAAAATGAGGCCCATCAAAACTTGTTTTATAAAAAATATTTATCAATTCTGCAAGTGTTTGTATACTAAGTTTTGCATTACTCAGAAATACTGCACAATTCTCCTCCAATTGGTTAACCTGAGGAAACTCCACATAATGATGCCCATCTTTCTTTAGTTCGATTTCACATATACGTTCAACCTCGTTGTTTACAAATTTTTGTTTGCTATCACAGATTAATAAAAGTTCTTTGCAACGATGCATACAGCGAAGTATATCGTCTTTGTTGATATTTTTTTTTAAAGGAGTGTTTTTTATTGCCTCATGAGATTGTATAAACACCCTTGCAACAATTTTATTGGCTGAGCCTATATCGGCGACCGGTTTGCTCATCCAAGGCATATTAGGGTCTGTCTCTTCAGGATCTAAGGCCTCTGGGGGATATACCCTGAATGTTTTGTCAACTTTGTATATCTCCAAGAAATCAACGGCTGAACACATCTGGGTTATACCACCGGTACCACCTATTAGTTCTCCTTTCCCTGCTCTGTATCTTGGTGCATCTTTGTTAAACTTCATTTGCGTATATCCAACAATGATTATATTATTCCATATACTGTCCCAAGGCTGAAATTTTTTACATTTTATAGTTTTGATGTTTGATTTTATTACGACACCGTTGCCCCTCAAAGTAATCAGACAAATTATAGCTTTAAAAAGAGAAGAAGGGAAAGAGAAAACGATGGATTCCCGTTTTCACGGGAATGACAACCCTGCACCGCAGGGGTGCAGGCTAACCAAATAACAACGAACCCTGCCATAGTGATGGCAGGGCTAACCACGAAAAGAAAACCCCCAATATAAAATTGGGGGCTTCAGGACGAAAATAAAAACCATACCAATCTTGTCCAGATAAGCAACCCCGCACCAATTCATTATACCGTAGTAAAATAGGATTTATTCAATAGTAAATTGGTGCGGGACAAGCCGACTTCTTATGTCCACATAGACAAAAATGCGCAACAAAAAAGTTGCGCGCTTTAAAAAAATAAAAAAATTTTTCTCCATATTTAACAAACACTTACAAATTGCGGACAAAATTTTCTTGATCAAATTTCGACAAAAACGCGCAACTTTTATTCTATATATAGAGAGGCCTATGTGGCCTTGAATAAGTGAAAAACTAAAAGTGAACAGTGAAAGATGAGAAAAATCCTAATTTCTAATATCTATCCGCCTTCGCCAAAGGCTACGGACGGACAAGAATCCTAAACAAATCCTAATTACCTAAACTTGTCCTCGTGAAAACGGGGAATCGAAAAATGACCCAAACTGTGTCGTTTTGAACATTTGGATTTAGTATTTTGAATTTGTTTAGTGCTTAGAGTTTAGGATTTAGAGTTTATTTGTCGCAGGAGATAACGATGTATCTTAATTTTAAAATCAAAGTTCCGGCTTTTATAGAATTCATCATTCTTTATTTTCTTCTTCGCTACCGGAAAAAACACTACGGTTTTGCCTTTAGGCGAATAAAACTTACCAATGGCAAGCCCGCCGCGGCAGGGTATGCTGTCGTTGACCCTGACGACTACCGCAAATTAGCAAAAGAAGATTGGCAGCTTTATGAAAACAGTGCTGACAATTTCTATGCCGTCCGGCTCGAAGGTAAAAATCTTGTGCGTATGCACAGAGTTATTATGAACGCTCCACCCGGCAAAATCGTTGACCATAGAAACGGCGATGGCCTCGATAACACTAAACGCAATCTGCGTTTCGCCACACCTTCTCAAAACTCCTGCAATTGCAGGCGGAGACAAAAAGGCAGTTCTAAATATAGAGGCGTCTATTTTGCAAAAAACAGGGGAAAATGGAGAGTCCAAATAAGTTATAATGGGACACGCCTGCATTTAGGCTATTTCGACAATGAGGAAGATGCCGCAAGGGCGTATGACGAGGCCGCTATGCTGTATCATAAGGAATTTGCGGTTCTTAATTTTCCTAATGACCCACAAATTAAAACCGTTGCCTAATGAGGATGTTTACCCCGTGAAGTGTTTTTTATGCTGCTTCATAGAGTATCTTAAAACTACTTCATCGGGGCTGTCTTGAATTTTAGAGAACAACGCGGGCTGGTTAGAGGAAGTTCTTCAGGATAGCGGCGGCGTGCATCGCAAGAACCATCAGATAGTCAAGGTCGCTGAGACTGTAATGCTCGTGAACCATAGCGTTGTCAATGTATATTACGCCGAAGCTGCCCTTGGGGCTTTTAATGCTCGCTATCATCGCAGAGCGTATTCTTTCTGCCGCTTCGAGCTTGGCAGCGACTTGCGGAAAAACCATCGACTGGCCGCGTTCGAGGGCCTCGGTGATTTTATCGTTCAATCGCAGGTCTTTCAGCTCTACCGTTTTTCCATCCCGCCTTCTGCCTGCCTGAAAAGTAACAGGGCCTGTTTTCTGGCTTCTTATTCCGCACCATACACGAAAAGCGGTGAACTGCTGCAATGCGGTTTTCATCAGAATCTGCACCATCTCGTCGAGGTCTTTTGCCTCTCCGATTGCCTCGGCGGCCTGAGCGAAATCCGTCAATCTCCTTGCGGCGAGCCTCATCGCCGGGGCGTGAGCGCCGTCCGGTTTTCTGACAATTACCTCGTCTCGAGGCGTTGAGAGCGATGCGGCCTCAGCGGCCTCCATAGAAACGGTATCATCGCTTGCGGAGACTTGGGGCTCACCGTTTTTATCAGCGGTATCCTTAAAAGCAATTTCTATAGAAAAATCCGCGATTTTGATGATGTCGCCTGTTTTAATTGCGGCCTTGTGAATCACTTCGCCGTTCAGATATGTTTTGTTTGCGGAGCCCAAATCCTCGATAGACCATTTGCCTTCTCTAACATCAATGATAGCGTGTTCGCGCGATACGGCCATATCCGCCAGAAGGACCTGCACGCCCGCTTTTCGGCCGATATAGATAGGAGTGCTGTCGAACACAAGCTCCCTATCCGTCTGGTCATCCCGTTTTATAATCAAATGTATCGATAATCCCATACCCACCTACGTAACCAAAACATCTAATAATATAACAATACCACGAACCTGTGTAAAATGCAATTCATATTATATTTTTGGAGATTTGGCGAGGTAAACCCCCACACCTATTTGCGATAGAGAAGCGAATTTCAATTTTGTCGGCAAAAATCACCTTTTCTCAGCTTCTATTTACCCAGCCACGATGCAAATAGGTGTGGGGGTGAAATGGAGGAAATTTAAGTCGGGAAATCCGTCTGCCGCGAGACGCTCCTTATTGCTGTTTATTTGGTTCTGTGATATTGCGGGCTGCCGAATAGACCTTCATCCGCGATGCAATTTCCTCAGTTATAGTATGCCGCAGCTAATCTGCGCACCTTTATCCGGCATCAGAATCACCGGCAGGGATAAATCCGCGATTTACTCGTAACTTTCTGCAAAAGTGTGTAACTTTCCGCAAAAGTAGAGTGGAAAATCTTCGCGATTCGACCCTGCCCCGATTACAGAGCATCCAACATTCAGGACTTGAAATCTGAGACTGCGATGCAAAAACAGCACCGAAAACCAGGGATTACAGTGTGGGAATCGGAAACTTAGACGTTTCTCTTCTTGGTATAGCATCCTTTACAATAGACTGGTCTGCCTTCCTTAGGCTGGAACGGCACTTCGCACTCCTGACCGCACTCTGCGCAGGTAGCTTTGTACATCTGACGTGGTCCGAAATCTTTCCGGGGACCGCCTTTACCAAAATCTCTCACGTGTGTTTCTCCAAAATTACTGAAAAGTGTTTAGAAATATTAAAAAACGAAGAAGTAATGATAATCTATAACATATCCTGCTGTCAAGACAGATTTTTAAAAAATTTTTGGCTGCCGACAGGCGGGTAAATATTAGATTGTATTGAATTGAAAGGTCATATTTACTATAATTGCGGCAGGTTTTAAGGAGTCAGGTTTTTAATTGGGAAAAATGCGTGAAAATATAGCGGTAAAGCGTGAAAAAGCCATTCTCGTGGGGGCGCTGGCCAAGAATACATACGCGGATAACCTTGCCGAACTGGCGGCACTGGCGGAGTCGGCCGGGGCTATAATCGTCGATAAACTCCAACAGAAAATCATCCGTGTCCATCCGGCAACCTATATCGGCAGCGGGAAAGCAGATATGATTCGCCAAAGAGCAATAAGGACCGGGGCGGAAGTCATTATCTTCGATAACGACCTTTCGCCGGGACAGATTCGCAACCTTGAGGAAATTATACAGGTAAAAGTCATCGACCGCAGCGAACTGATTCTCGATATCTTCGCCAGCAGG
>JBAVNP010000122.1:0-11271 GCA_049691175.1 Sedimentisphaerales bacterium | reverse complement strand
GCCAAGGAATATCTTGCGAATGGCGAATATTGCTGGAACTCCGGTCTTTTTGTATGGAAGGCAAAGCGCGTTCTTGAGCTTTTATTTGAAAATCTTCCGCAGGCAAAGCAGCCTCTGCAGAAAATTCAGGCTGCCTGGGGCGGTTCACATCAGGAAGAAACTCTTGCTGAGTATTTCGTAAAGCTGCCGAAGATTAGCATTGACTTTGCGGTTATGGAGAAAGCGCCGGCTGTCAGCGCCATAAAGCTTAACTGCAGATGGTTTGATATGGGTTCTTTTTCCGCTCTTGCGGATATTATTCAGTCCGATGCCGGCGGCAATATTGTTGTGGCAAATCAAAGCGAAATTTTCGATTGCAAAGACAGCATTTTCGTAACTGAGGACAAAAATCATCTGATAGCGGCGATAGGGCTTAAGGATATGGTAGTTGTGCATAGTCCTGATGCTACGTTTGTCTGCCCGATTGATAAGACACAAAAGCTCAAGGAACTTCTTGAGCTTATCAGAGAGCACGGCAAAGAACAGTATCTTTAGTTTGGTTAGTAAATGCGTTTTCTGTGTATAGATTTAGGCGATAAGCGGACCGGTCTTGCGGTATGCGATGATGCTGAAATTATAGCCAGTCCCATTGGTGTTGTCGAAGGCAGGGGAGATTTGTATAACAAAATAACGGAAGCGGTAAAGCAGTATCAGCCGCAAGCTCTGGTTTTTGGTTTGCCTTTGAATATGGATGGCAGCGAAGGCGACAGGGCGCAGGCTGTTCGCAAATTTGCTGTCCAACTGGCGGAGAAGATAACATTGCCGGTATTTTTTCAGGATGAAAGGCTTTCCAGTTTCACAGCGCAAGGCCGATTATCTCAGACAGGTCTGACGCACAAGAAGAAGAAGGGTAAAATAGACGCTATCGCAGCCGCTGAAATTCTTAAGGAATTTATAACAGCAAGAGGAAAAAATAAATAATCACTTCATTTTAAATTCATAACGCATTGTTATAGCTCAAGTTATAGTCTATTTATAAAAATTAAAAAATTTTAGAAAATATGTTGACATATTAAAATTTTATGGTATTATTACTAAATCAATAGGAATAGTAATAATGGAAACAATATTTATTACGCCAAAAATAATTTCGCAGAAATGCAGATATGCCTTACGGGCCATATTTGAGCTGGCCGGCAGGGATAAAGCAGATATAACAAAGATTTCTGAAATCGCTGCTGTCCAGGCAATATCGCCTCGGTTTTTGGAAAATATTCTCGTTGAACTGAAACAGGCTGGATTCGTAACTTCAAAGCGAGGCAATGAAGGTGGATATATGCTGACAAAGCCCGCATCAGAACTGACGGTTGGCGAAGTAATCGCACTCATTCAGGGACAGCAGAGATTCAATTTTGGACGGTCTGTCAGTGAGGTTTTAAGAAATGGTGACTATGCGTTTTCTATGTTATGGAATCGCTTAAATAATGCAATATCAGATATTTATGGCAATACAACTTTCGCTGACCTTATTGAAGAAGAGTCGAAAGCAGCCAAAAATTATGTGCCAAATTATGTAATCTAATTTTTTTTGGATAATATCCCATTAAAAACATAGGAATAATAGGTAATAAGATATGGAAACTCATTTAAGAAGTATATTGAAAGGTGTCAGCTGGCGAGTCGGAGGCACTTCTGTAACGATTGTGGTGGCCTGGATTTTAACCGGCAATATAAATATCGCCGCGAAGATAGGTTTAATTGAAACGGTTCTGAAAATCGGCGTTTTCTACGTTCATGAACGAATCTGGAATCATCTCAATATCGGAAAGAAAAAAATACCTGAATATGAAATATGAAACAATTTTTTTAAGGAGAATTAAAAAGTGGCAAAGAAATTTGTAACTGATGACGTAGCTGTCATGGTGAATGGATTAAACTATGATCAGAAGGTCGAGCGGAGTCTTGAACTTATTCGCTGGGCGTGGAACGAATATAAAGACGGCCTTGTAGTGGCAAACAGTCTGGGCAAAGACTCCGTGGCGGTCTGGCATCTTGCAAAAAGAGTTAGCGCAAAGATTCGAGGCTTTATTATCACGACCCGTTACAAACCTGCCGAAACAATACAATTTATGAACCAGCAAGTCCGTCAATATCCTGAATTGAGAGTATTCAAAAATGACGAACCAATTCCGGACAAGCTTTACGCTACCGACCCGGACAAGTGCTGCGATATTCTCAAAGTGCAACCGACCCGCAGAGCTATTGAGGAAATGAATGTCAAATGCTGGGTAACCGGGTTGCGCTGCACAGAGGGCAGAACGCGGACGGATTTCAAGGAAATTGAAGAAAGAGATATCGGCTTGCTAAAGCTTAATCCGATTCTTATATGGAATGAGCGCGAGGTCTGGCAGTATCTTGCCCTGAATAAAGTCGATGTAAATCCGCTTTACGCCAAAGGCTATCGTTCATTGGGCTGCCTGCCATGCACTCGTATAACGCTGGATGTCAACGAGCGGGCGGGCAGATGGATAGGCACAAGCAAATGCGGCGGCGAATGCGGTATTCATACCAGGCCTTTAACCGTCGAAAATTCTGCCGAAGTATCACAAAAAGGTTGAAGATGCTTATGATTTTGGTTAAAAATAGAATGGCACAAAAACGGCTGTCTGAAATTTCAGGAGCCGTTGTCAAGCTTATGGCAGCGGCAGGTGAAATGTTGGTTACAGGCAGGATAATCAAGGACAATGACGGCAGCGGAACAGAAAAAAGCGAACCAGAAACCTGATGCTTTGCAGTTTACAGCTGCGGCAGACAAACTCCACGGTGTTTATCCGCAGAAACAGACCGAATTATATATGCAGCGGATTAAAATACCGGGCGGAAGGATAAGCTGGCCGCAATGGCGTATTGTTGCACAGCTTCAGGAGCGTTTTTCGTCCGGCACGCCTGTTCATCTGACGACTCGGCAGGACATTGAATTGCACAATCTGCGTCTCGACGATACTGTAAAAACGCAGCAGGCATTGATTGACGCCGGCCTTTCTGTTTACGGCGCCGGCGGAGACTCTCTGCGGAATATTACGGTATGCTCCGGCTGCGGCCTGTGCGAAAATAGTTTTGATGTTTTTGATATCTCAATTACCGTGGAAAATTATTTACAGTCACTGGCGATAACGGCGAATCTGCCGAGAAAATTTAAGATAAGCTTTTCCGGCTGCCACCAGAACTGCGCGAAACCTTATCTGAACGATATCGGCTTTATCGCTGTTTTAGAAGAGCATTTTGAGGTGATAGCTGCCGGTTCGCTCGGCCCTGTGCCGGCTTTAGGCATAAGGGCATACGAGCAAATGAAAGTCTCGGATGTATTTGCGTTTTGCCGTACTGCTGTCGAAATGTTCGTGGAGTATGGGGACAGAGAAAACAGAAGAAAAGCAAGATTGCGACATGTACGCCTGAAACTCGGCGATGATGCTTTTCTGGCCGAACTGGACAAAAGATTTAAACAGACCGCCAAAAACCCACAGCCGAAAATAAATTTATTAGCCAAAAACAATTCTGATTTTAAACTTCTGCATCGTTTGAATATCCCTGACGGTAACGTAAACGCAGAACAAATTTTACTTTTAGCCGATATTTGCGAACCGGCGGGAATAGAATCTCGAATAAATTTTGAGCATGGCATTGAACTTTACGGCCTTGAATCATTGAAACTGCCGGAAAGTTTGAAAGTATTTGAAAATACGCCGATCATTATTTGTTGTCCGGGCAGCAGGAGCTGTCCTTATGGATTGATAGACTGTCAAAAGACGGCTTTGACAATACGCAAGGCATTTGCTGATGATACGCGATTTAATAATGTCCGAATAAATATTTCAGGCTGTCCAAACAACTGCGCCCACAGCGCCGCAGCGGCGATAGGATTAGTAGGACTGAAACGCAACAAGGAAGACTGCGTGCAGCTATACACCGGCGGAGGCGATGGCAGAAATCAAAATCTGGCGCAAAAGTGCAGTGTTGAAAAAGTCGAAAATATCACATCCGTAATAAGATTTTAAACGGATTCGTACTGTTCTACAGGACTATGCAGAAAATCTTTTACCTCATCGGCAACTTTCCTGCCTGAATAAAGCATCGCTCCAAATGTTGGGCCCATACGCGGAACGCCGTAAACTGTAGCTGCTGCCATTCCGCAGACAAAAAGGCCGGGGAAAACCTGTCCTGTCTTTTCTACCACCAAATCTTCCGAACTGTTTACATCCATAGGCCCGAAAGTTTCCAGTTTCAGCAGATTTCTTCTTTCCATACTTTTACATACCACCGCATCGTGGCCGGTAGCATCTATAACCGCTTTTGACTCCATGGCAACCGGGTCAACGCAGGTAATTGCTTTCGGCAGGGCAGAGACGGGAGACCAATTGATTACCGCTCCTTCTACCTTGTTGTTTCTCAGCACTATATCGTCGAATTTTGTCAGGTTGAGAATCCTTGCACCAGCATCGCAGGCAGAAGATATGAGTTTTGAGCAGGCGTTTGGACCATCAGCGACAAACAAACCGTTATCAACTTCCTTGTATGGTATTGCCAGTTCATCCAGTATTTCTTGAGAGGGCGCACGGAATGTGAGTGTATTCATAAAATATCCGCCGACCCAGAATCCGCCGCCGATGTAATTATTGCTTTCCACGACCAGAACCTTATGACCATTTTTGGCCAAATCTCTGGCCGCCATCAGGCCGCTGGGGCCGCCGCCGATAATGATTACGTCTGAGACAATATACTCTTGGAACCATCGTGTAAATTCGCCTACAATTGCACGCGTTATTTGTGATTCGCTTACTTTCTGAAACATTTTTTGTCCTTTCATTCTTATATTTAACTTTATATTATATCCATATAATTCCTATGGATTTAATATGAATTGTAATACTTAAAAAATTTTTGTCAAACTATTTTTTATTAAAAGTCTATACAGGGAATTGAAAATTAGGCTTGTTGTATCTTCGCAATTATGTCGTCCGGGATGTTGAAATTGGCATAGACATTTTGAATATCGTCGTGTTCTTCTAATTCTTCCATAAGAGCGAGAATTTTACGTGCTGTTTCACTGTCGTTTACGGGTATAGTGTTGGCGGGTATCATTGATATTTCAGCAACCTGAAGGGGTATTTGTTTTTCTTCGAGGGTTTTTTTCAGATTTTCATAAGCGGACGATTCACAGGTTATTTCATAAAACTCGCCTATGTTTTGCATATCTTCTGCGCCTGCCGAAAGAACGATGTCCATCAGATTGTTTTCATCAACATCTTTTGCCGGCACGGTGATAAGTCCTTTTTTGTGGAACATATAATTTACGCAACCGGTTGAGCCCAGTGAGCCGCCGTGCCGTTCAAATATTTTTTTTATTTCCGGTGCTGTCCGGTGTCGATTGTCAGTTAAAGCTTCAGCCATAATAGCAACGCCGCCTGGCGCGTAGCCCTCATAGAGGGCAGACACAAATGCAACGGCATCTCCGCCGCCGGCGCCTTTTTTAACGGCCTTTTCTATGGTGTCTTTGGGCATATTGGCCTGTTTAGCTTTATCAATTGCGTATCGGAGAGCCAGATTTTGCGATGGGTCCGGTCCGCCGTTTTTGGCTGCGACGATAATTATTCTTGCGATTTTGCTCCAGACCTTGCCCCTCTTGGCGTCATTTGCCGCCTTTTTATGCTTGATTCCAGACCAGTGTGAATGTCCAGACATTAGTGAATTACCTTATTCAGCGGATAAGTAATAATACCGGAAGCGCCGGCTCGTTTAAGCTGCGGTACGATGGCTCTTTCCACTTTTGCGTCAACAACAACCTCGATGGCGACAAAATTCTTATCTGCCAGCGAAGATATCGTGGGGCTTTTTTCCGCGGGCAGGATTTTCAGTACTTTATCGAGGCAGCTTTTACTCACATTCATTTTTAATCCGACAGTAGTTTTCGCGGCGATAGCGGCGTTTAAAAGAATGGAAATATTTTCAATTTTTTCACGTTTAAATTTGTCTTTCCATGCATTTTTATTTGCAATAAATATCGTCGTCGATTCCATAACAGTATCGATAATCCTTAAATTGTTTGCTTTAAGGCTTGAGCCTGTTTCTGTAAGCTCAACTATCGCATCGACAAGCCTGGCCTTTACCTCAGTTGCGCCCCAGCTGAATTCGACTTTGACAGGAATTTTTTTGCTTTTGAAATATTTTCTTGTCACTCCGACCAGTTCCGTTGAGATGATGCCATTTCGAAGGTCTTGAGGTTTTTTAACCTTTGATTCGTTAGGCACAGCCAGAACCCATCTGGCGGGATTGGAGGTCGCTTTGCTGTAGAGCAATTCACAGACCTCGTGAACGGACGATTTGTTTTCAAGTATCCAGTCGTATCCTGTGAACCCTGCGTCCAATGTGCCGTCTTCGATGAATTGGCTCATTTCCTGTGCCCGCAGCATCGTAAGCTGAATTTCATCGTCGTCAATGGCCGGGAAATAACTCCTTTCAAAACCGGTTATGTGAAAGCCGGCCTTTTCAAAAAGCTCGAAAGTGGCTTTTTCAAGGCTTCCTTTCGGAATACCAAGTTTTAGAATTTTCTTCGACATTTTTGCTCCTTATTTTTTTGCTTTTGGTTTTTTCTCAGCCAGAAGCTGTGCTGCTTTTGGATTAGCAAGTTCGCTGTCGTGCCGTATAAGGGTGTAGAAGGTATAAGTATTAGCTGCGGGCATCTGTTTTTCGATGAAAGCGGCAGCCTGTTCATTTTCTAATGCAGGGTCAATAACATTATAAGCTTTAAGATATTGAATCATTTTTTCCGTGAGCGGAAAGGCGTGAGCGTCGCAGACTGTCAGCATAATATAGCTGCAGACAAAACTTGTAATGCCGTTAAGTTTTTCAAGGATTTCTCTTGTGCCTTTTTTGCCGGCACTTGTAAAGTCCTCAGACGACAGGCAGTCGTATTTCTGGAAGATAGAATTGAGCAGAGAAGTAAGTCTGACGGCGCATTGTTCGGACTCTTCAATGTCAGAACTTATTACTTCAGCTATTTCCTCTGCTCTTGCGACCCGCAGGTCATTGAAGTCAACAAAATGCGACTGGATTTTTTTTAGTGCCGCTCTTGCGCAGGATTCGGGCGATTTTTCGCATAATACGGCAAAGACAATCGCCTCAATAGGGTCTTGATGGACTGGTTTTTTGTGCTTTTCATCGCCTTTTTTCAGAATGCCTGAAAGTTTTTTCAATCTTTGCGTGTATTGGCTGCTTTTCATTTTTCTTTATCTTCCAAAAATTCTTTTGAAACTTCGTCAATCAACCTGAGTGTTTCCATAGTCTTTTTAAGTCTGTCATCTATATGGAAAGATAGATGCGGGCAAAACCTGCTTTTGACATAATCGCCGAGCAGCGCCTGAATACGGCCCGCGGCGTGCTGTATGCCGATAAAGGCCAATCGCTGTTTTTCCGCACTTTTGCCCATAATGCTCAAAAACACATCGGCTTTTTTCAAATCAGGTTCTATTTTTACTTCAGTTACGCTGATAAAACCTTCAATTCGCGGATCCTGCAGGTGGTTATTGATTATATCGCTAACCGCTTCTTTGACTACCCTCGCCATTCTTTCCTGCCTTCGCTGGGACATATTTTTTATCGTTTAAAGTGTTCTTGCAACCTTGATAGTTTCATAAACTTCGAACATATCTCCGGTCTTTATATCGTCGAAACCGGCAATTTTTATACCGCATTCGAGACCGCTTTTAACCTGTCTGACGTCATCCTTGAAGTGTTTAAGAGACTCAATCTGGCAGTTGTCCCTGATGACGATATTGTTGCGGATAAGCCGGATTTTCGCATTTCTGCTGACCTCGCCCTGTTCGACATAGCATCCTGCAATGGTTCCGACGCCTGAGATTTTGAAGGTGTCTCTGACAACAACTCTTCCGATGCTTTGAATCTGTTCTTCAGGTTCAAGCATACCTGCCATAGCTTTTTTAAGGTCTTCGGTAATTCTATAAATGATGTTATACAATCTTATATCAATGCCTTTCGCCTCGGCAAGTTTGGCGGCCTTGTCTTCCGGCACGACATTAAATCCGATTATTATTGCGCTTGAGGCTTCGGCAAGCACGACATCGCCCTCGGTTATACCGCCGACGGCGGCGTGAAGTATTTTTATCTGCACTTCGCTTGTGCTCAGTTCACCGAGGTATTTTACCAGAACGTCCACCGAGCCCTGAAAGTCGGCACGGATAATAATATTGACCTCTTTCGTTTTACCCGCCTCAATCTGGGTAAAGAGGTTTTCCAGCGTAACGGCTGAGCGTATGCCCAGGGCCGCTTTTCTGTCGGAAGTTTTTTTCTCCTCGGCGGCGGCCTTTGCGCGGTTGATGTCGTCGAGACAGTAAAATTTGTCGCCTGCCAGAGGAACATCATTTAAACCTGAAATTTCAACAGGCATAGCGTTGGTTGCAAAGGGGATGGATTTGCCAAAACTGTCTTTCAGGGTTCTGATTCTGCCGTAGCTTGTGCCGGCCAGAATGATATCGCCTTTTTTAAGTTTTCCTTCTTTTATCAGCAATGTTACAACAGGTCCTTTGTTAGGACTGATTTTTGCTTCGACGACCCAGCCTGTGGCGGGTATTGTAGGGTCTGCATTCAGTTCGAGCAGCTCGGCAGCGTAATCAAGATGTTCGAGGAGTTCTTCAATACCCTGTCCTGTTGTGGCGCTGGTTTTAACAATATCGGTTTTACCGCCCCATTCGACCGGTGTGAGTTCATGTTCGGCGAACTGTCCGTATATCCGGTTCAGGTCGATGCTGGGCAGGTCGATTTTGTTAAGTGCTACAATAATATGAACGCCAGCGGCCTTTGCATGATGAATCGCTTCTACAGTTTGCGGCATTATGCCGTCGTCGGCAGCGACAACAAGAACTGCGATATCAGTCATATTTGCGCCGCGTGCCCGCATCGCGGTGAAGGCCTCGTGCCCCGGCGTATCGAGGAATGTAACTCTTTTCGGATTATTTTTATCGCCCCACGTTACTTGATAGGCGCCGATGTGCTGGGTAATTCCGCCTGCCTCGCCGGCGGCGACCTTTGCTGAGCGGATTCTGTCGAGCAGGCTTGTTTTTCCATGGTCAACATGGCCAAGCATAACGGCCACAGCGGGACGCTTCTGCAAATTTTCTTTCGGTCTGTTCTCGAATTCCGCGGCGATTTGCTGCTCGATGGACAGCCTGGCCTGGACAATCAATTCCGTGCCGAGGTCAATGGCGATAAGTTCGGCGACATTTGCGGGGATAACCTGATTGGCGTTTGCCATAATGTCATGGGCTATGAGTCTTTCTATGATTTCGGATGTTTTAACGGCAAGAGCGGCTGATAAATTCTTAACGATTATCGGTTCTAATATATAGGCCTTTTCAGGTTTTATCTTGGGTGCTTCTTCGACAGCTGCTTTTTTGGTTTCAATTTTTCTGACGGGCCTTATCCGCATACCTTCGCCGCCGGCGGCTTCAAGTCTTACGCGTCTTTCTTCAATATCTCTGGTGCGCAGTTTTCGAATTGTTTTCTGGTATCGAACGACCTCTTCAGCTGCGAGTTCTTCGTGCCTTCTGCCGTGAGTTTTCTTTTTGCTTTTGCCGGTTTTTAGTTGTGCATCCATAATTTCCGGCGCGCTTGCCAGCAGTGGTTCGGAGGCCTCCTGCAGGTATGAGGGTTTTTGAGGTCTTTTTGGTTGTGGTTTTTCGACGTGTTCAGGCTTTTCAACGCGTATTACTCGCGGTCCTGTCAGTTTTGCAGGTTTGGGTTTGTCAAGCATTGGTCCTGCCGGCTTTACCGGCTCAGGCGGCTTGGGAGGCTCAAGTATTATTTGTGGTTTGGGCGGCAACGGCTTCTTCTCAATTGCAGGAACAGGCCGTTGTTTTTTTTCTTTTGTCTTTTCCTTTATTTCTACAGGCGCCCCGACGGCCGACGCAGCTGCCGCCGTGTCCGGCTCTTTTTCGACGGGAGTTTCTATCTGCTTGGCCTGTTCAACCGGCTGTTCCTCGACTGCGGGTTCGATTTTTTTCTTTTTCTTTATACGGACTTTTTTAAGGTCAACATGGGCTGCGGTTTCAATCGTTGTTTTGTGGTCTCCTTCGCTGAACCATTCCTTGATAGTTGCTGCCAGTCCCGCTGAAATTGTTGACATATGATTCTGGATGTCAAGCCCTTCAGCCTGACACTTGTCGATGATGGCCTTGCTCTTGACGCCCAGTTCTTTGGCTAAAAGATGAACTCTTGTAGTTGCCAAGTTTATATAACTCCGGATACTATTTTATTTATCTCCACACCAAAACGTTTGGTATAGGGATTTATTCGGCCGGCTTATCAGTCGGCTGTTCTGCGTCTGTCTTTTTGACCTGCCGGTTTATCAAAGTTTCAGCGATGGTTGGTCCGCTCTCAGCAGTTTGTCTTTTGGCAAGCTCTTCAGCGGCTTCGATAACCTTATTTGCAAGCTCCGGCTTAAGACCGATTTCCTTTATTAAAGGGTCTGCTCCGATTTCAGCGAGGTCAAGAACGCTTATTATTCCCATCGCGATGAGTTTATCGACGAAAGTATCATCGATACCTTCTATTCCTCTCATTCCGGCCGCGAGCCTTTCGACTTCCTGATTATATTCTTCCGGTGTAAGTATATCGATGTCCCAGTCGGTCAACCTGGCTGCGAGTCTTACGTTCTGGCCGTGTTTTCCGATGGCCAGGCTCAACTGGTCTTCAGGCACAACGACTGTTGCGCCTCCCAGCTCGAGGCACAGCGCGACCTGGCTGCATTTTGCCGGCATAAGAGCGTTTGCGATGAGTTCCTGTGAGGATTCGTTCCATCTTACAATGTCGATTTTTTCGCCGCCGAGTTCCTCAACAATGTTTTTGATTCTGCTGCCTCGAACGCCGACGCAGGCTCCGACCGCATCGACTTTATTATCGTTTGACTGCACGGCTATTTTCGTTCTGTATCCCGCCTCGCGGGCAAGGGCTTTTATCTCAATTATTCCTTCGGCCACTTCCGGCACTTCCAGCTCGAAAAGCCTTCGGATAAAATCAGGATGAGTACGTGAAAGGATGATTTTCACAACACTTGATGCCTCGCGAACGTCGAGAATAAGACATCTGATTCTTTCTGACGGATGATGACTTTGTCCTGAAATCTGTTCACTCTTCGGCAGGATAGTTTCGATTCTATTATTGAGGTTTATAATTACCGATCCGCCTTCATATCGAACAACGACTCCGCTGACTATTTCGCCT
>JBAVNP010000121.1:0-4617 GCA_049691175.1 Sedimentisphaerales bacterium | reverse complement strand
AATCAGTGGCGTTGACGCCGATAAAAATATCAAATGCGCCAATCGACTCGGCAAAGGCAAGGGCATAACTTAAAAATACTGTGTTCCTTGCCGGGACATAGGTAATGGGTATTTCTGAAGATTTGAGGTTCCTGTCCAGCGGGACCCTGATTGACTTGTCGGTCAGGGCGGAGCCTGAAAATGCGGCAGGGGAGATATTGATAATTTTATGCTGAAATGCACCGATGGATTTTGCAACTTTTCCTGCGGCCTTTAGTTCGATGCTGTGCCGCTGGCCGTAACTGAAAGTCAACGCAAAACATCGGAAACCTTCGGCCTCTGCGATAGCCAGTGTTGTGGCTGAATCCAGCCCGCCGCTGAGCAAAATAACCGCTTTTTTTGCCATAATTAAGCTATACTCCACTTGCCATTATCGGGAATTTATATTATTATAATGGCCTGTGATTTTTTAACAAATGCAAAACAGGATAAGAAGATGAGCGAGGCGAAAATAGAGCTTTTTGACAATCCGGAACCCGGACGGGAATATTCAATCAAAATATCCTGTCCGGAATTTACGAGCGTCTGTCCCCGGACGGGCCAGCCGGATTTCGGAACTATAACAATTGAATACTGCCCGGATAAGAAATGCATCGAGCTTAAGAGCCTTAAGTTTTATATGCAGAGCTATCGAAATAAAGGAATTTTTTACGAGGCGTTAACAAACCAGATTCTTGACGACCTTGTCGCCGCCGCAAAGCCGAGATGGATGAAAATTATTTCAGGATTTACGCCTCGAGGCGGAATTACTACGGAAGTTACTGCAGAGTATAAACAATAAATAAAAAATAGGAGACTGCAAAATGTCAATTTCGTTTCACTGTGAGTGCTGCAAGAAAAAGATTACAGCTCCGGATAATGCGGGCGGCAAATGGGGAAAATGTCCATACTGCAACCATAAATGCTATATCCCTACGCCGAAAAGCGACAGTGATGAAGAACTCAAGCTTGCGCCGATTGACGAAGAAGAAGAGAAGAAATACGAAAAAATAATACGGGAGACACAGAATCTTACCGGAGTACTGCTGCACCAGACGGAAATACCGCCGGAACCGGCCGAAGGCGGAAAAAACGACGATAAAGAATTAACCGCTCAAATAATAAAATACCTGAGGCAAATGGCGGACGGGCATCTCGATGAGGCGCAAAAAACCGCTGACAAAATTGTGCCCTATAAGCGCCGAGCAAAGGCGATACTGGAAAATATACTCCTGGAGGAAAAACCGGAGCCGGAACTGGCGGATGTGCCTAAAAAAGTGCTTATCGGATTTGTACGCAATATTATAACGAGAATGGGGTAACAAAAATCAAAAGGTAAAAGGAGAAAAGAAAAATGTCAGGAGCGAAGGAATTTTACGAAAAAACCGGTGGGAAGATGGAAAAAATGAAAAAGGACATACCGGCTGTAACAGCAGGATTCGGCACTTTGTTCAGTAAGGTTATGGTCGATGGTGCTATCAGCCTGCGGGAAAAGGAACTGGTTGCTCTTGGTATCGCCGTTGCTCTTAGATGTCCGCCGTGCGTAATGGCGCACGTCAAGAAGTGCCTCGAAGCGGGAGCAGATAAGCAGCAAATTCTCGAGGCGGCGGCAGTGGCCGTAGTAATGGGCGGCGGGCCGGCTTATATGTATGTGCCGGAAGTTATTGAGGCGTTGGAAGCACTGGGGAAGTAAAATAGTTTTGGGTTATTTTACCAAAGAATTTAAGAATGCCATTTCCTGTTCGTTAAGAGGACGGCCTTTTATTTGTTTTACCTTTTCGATAGTCTGCTGTAAATTGAACCCGCCGGATTTTAACATCCATATCGCTGCAAGAAATGTAACTCTTTTTTTGCCGTTGCTGTCGTGCAGAAGCACCGGAAGATTTGTGCGTTGATTCATTATTTCAAGAAATTTCTGGCAATTGTTCATATCTGGTATGTCATCTGTAGAAACATTTTTTTCCATAGGCAGCTCTATATATTTTACGCTGTTGCTTCTCATCCAGGAGACCTCCTCGTGATACCAGTTATGTTCACGATGCTCATCGGGATATCGCAGATTTACAAATGTCGCGATATGATATTTATATAAGAGCCGGGTATAATCCATTCCTTCCGGCTGGCCGCTTGTGTAAAGGACGCCGGGAGCAATCACCTGAAAGTTTTTTATATGAAAATGTTTAACTAATCCGACGATACTCAGGATTATTACAGTCAGCCAAAACCAGAAAAGAAAAGGATTTTTATTTTTCTTCATCTCTTTCCTTTCTGTAAATGTTTCTGACCGCATATATTTTCCGGTCGGTGGCCTCGAAATAGACCCTGCTAATCATTTCGCCGATAAGGCCGGTCGAGATAAAAGTCAGGCCTATCAGCATCAGGAGAATACCGGCTGCGCTTAATGGGCCGTGAGCGATAAAAATCGGGACGCTAAAATAAAACTTGTCGAAAAGGACATAAGCAAAAATCAGACAGGCGGCCAGGATGCAGTAAAACGCGGCCTTGCCGAAGAAGTGCAGCGGCCGGGTTATGTAACCCAAAAGGAAACGAAGCGTAATCAAATCAAGAGCAACTCTGAAGGTGCGAGAGATGCCGTAATTGCTTTTGCCGGAAGGGCGCGGAATGTTCGTTATAGGTATCTCGATTATCCTGCCGCCGGTAAGCGAAACAAGAGCCGGTATAAAACGGTGCATCTCACCGTAAAGCCGGATATCCTGAATTATCTGCCTGCGGTAAGCCTTGAAGGTTGTGCCGAAATCGTGAATGTCGACGCCGCTGACCTTTGAGATGAGCCAGTTGGCAGCCCGGCTGGGAATCTTTCGCATAATAAGATTGTCAACCCGTTTTTCCCGCCAGCCGCTGACAACATCGTAGCCTTCGTCGATTTTTTCCAAAAACATAGGTATCTCTTCCGGCAGATGCTGGAGGTCGCCGTCCATACTTATAATGATTTCGCCGCGGGTATTGTCAAAACCGGCGGCAAGGGCAGGAGTCTGGCCGAAATTCCTTCGCAACTGCACAACGACAACATTCTCGTCCTCTTCGGCGATGGCTTTCAGCTTTTCAAATGTATTATCACTGCTGCCGTCCTCGACGAGAACAAGCTCATAACTTTCGCCGGTCTGCTGCATTACCTTTGTAAGACGCTGATATAGTTCTTCCACGGCTGTCTGTTCGTTATACAAAGGCACAACGACCGAATATTTAACGCTTGTTTGGTTCATTTCCTTGCCCTTGTCAACCCCCACACCAATGCAAATTGTTTTTTAATAGAGATTTCATTTTAATTTTTCCCTTACATTAATATATTTTTTCCTCTTCTACTAATATATTGGTGTGGGGCTATATATTTCATTTTCATTTTTTTCCTTAAATGCTTTCCCCTGCACCTATACATTGGTGTAGGGGTCAATATTACCATAATGTATGAGCTTAATATCTGCTTCGGCAAGAAGCTGTTTTATTGCCGGCTCGCAGAGCCATTTAAGCTCAACTTTGCGCTGTCCGACCAGCCGGGTTTTATTCAAACCTTCCGGATAACCCGGATGTGTCATTACTTCAGCGACGCCGAGAAACTGCGTTTTGCAAAGTTCAGACCAGAAGGCATCATTTATCCTGCCGGTATGGGCTATGCCAAAGAAAATATCGTTTTTTATAAACCCGCTTCGCCCGCCAAGCGAGGCGAGCCGACTGTCAAGTCTCTGACAGCTAAGAGCCATCTGCCTTGCCAGGAAGGCACGGGCTTTATCGCCGAATTCAACAGGGGGCCAGTCGCTCAAACAGACTGTAGCCGGTTCCCACGGCCAGCGAATCGCGCCTATGCCGAAGTCGGCAGCCAGAGAACATACTATTCTATATACGGGAGGAAAGCAATGGAAGTGTTTGTGCGAGTCTAAATGAGTGGGTTTAATTCCTTTTTTGATAATAGAGCTAATCTGTTCGGCAAGTTCGACTTCGATAGCCTTGAGTATTTTTTTGTTCAGAAAAGATTTAAACGCAAGTTTGTAGGCGGAGTATTTGAATTCGCCGCTGCCGTCGAGCAGCGGTTCAATAATGCTGTCCGAAGATAGCGGTTTTCCCTCTATGACATTTAAGTGGACGCCGACGCCGAGGGTCGGCGTCTTTTTCGCCAGTGCTATCGCCTCGTCCGATGCAGGCATATTTGCCATAATGGTAGCGCTGGTAAGGACGCCGGTCGTATGAGCCTCAATGACGGCTTTGTTGACACCTTTGCAAAGTCCGAAATCATCAGCATTTATTATCAGTTTTCTAATCATAATAGGGGACAAATTTTACGTCTCCCGGCCTGCAAGGTCAATTAAAATGAATCAGGTTTAATATATTACTATTTTTGTTGCAAAAAGAGGTAATTTGACGAAAATGGAGTAGGAAAAAATATGGTTTTTATTATTCACAGATACATTTTTCGGGACCTGCTAAAGGTTTTTGTGCTGGCGTCACTGGCTCTGACGGTAATCCTGAGTCTGGGAAGTTTGCTGCGACCCATTCAGGAGTACGGAGTCGGCCCCAAACAGGTGTTAGACCTGCTGTGCTACTTTATGCCCATTACACTGTCGTTTGTTCTGCCAGTAGCGGCTC
>JBAVNP010000120.1:0-4188 GCA_049691175.1 Sedimentisphaerales bacterium | reverse complement strand
GTCTGGGACTATCGCTATGTTTTCTTCGGTATATTTTATCGTCTTTTGAATCTTGCCTTCTGTGTCCTTTACCGTCTTTTCTATGAGATTATTAAGGACTTCTGCCAATTTTTCCGGCTCCTGATTTTCGAGCCTGTAAATCCTGTATGGTATCGCGGCCTGAACAGGTTCGCGGTCGATGTATGAAATAATCCGTGAAATCTGGATATGCTGCTCCGGCGTGGCGTTTACAAGCAGCGAATTTGTCGATTCGAGCATAACGACCTGCGGCTGGTCGAGCGAAATCGGGCCTTGCGCTGCTGCTTGAGCCGCTGGTGGCGCTCCGGGAGCCTGCCGCACAGCGGCCCTCGATACCGATGGTGCACCGACGCCGACGGCTTCTATAATCCCAAGCTCTTTTAAGGCCTCGACTATCTTATTGATATCCATATATTGAATTTCATATTCCTGGATAATCCTCACATCCTGCTGCGGAACATCGAGCGTATCGATTATCTGTTCGACTGCCGCTACTTCACTGGCAAGGCCTATCATAAGAATCCGGTTGGTTCGTTTGTCAAAATCGATATATACGCCTGTTTTCTTGGTTGTATCAGCCGCCTGCTGCGGCTGCCGTGGCCTGACTGTACGCGGGCTGGGCGCCGGTGTCGTTGCCGATGCGCCGACGGTTATATCCACCGTGCCGAGCTGTTCGGCAAGCGACTGTATCTTCGGTACAAGGCTCTCTGCCAGTGTGTACTTTAATATTCGTAATTTAAATTCCCTTGGCGGCCCAGGCACATCCACAAGAGACAATAAATCTTCTATCCTCTGCATTCGAAAGGCGTATTCGGTAATAACAAGTGTGCCGGTTTCTGGTATCTCGGTGATACTTGAGCCGAGTTTCATTTCCCCCAGCAGCTTTTTCGCCGCCGCCGTGGTTATATACTTCAGATGAAAAACACTCGTTGCAATAACATCGCCTGCCTTGATGCGCTCGCCGAAAGTCGGGTCCTGGTCCATCGCCTCTGCGGCAGGAGTAATGGTAACCAATCTCCCCTTTCTGCTCATAACAAAACCGCGGAACTTCAGAACCGACTCAAGCAGGTTATAAAGCTCTCGAACCCTCAGCCTGCCCTGCACCTTGATTGTTACGCTCCCTGTTACCTTTGTCTCATCGTAGAGGTAATTGAGATTCAGGTATTTCCCAACAAGGTCTATAAGTGCGACTAATTCGAGTTTCTCAGGCAGATTAAGTTCGAGCATTTCATCGCCGTTGGGAATATTTATATCCGCCACTGGAGGCGCTTTTGCTTCCATAGCCGGCTGTTCAGCAAAATCGTTGACTTCTTCTGCCGGTTTCTCCTGCTTTTGTTCGGTCTTCGCAGCAGTTGTCTGTGGTTTGGATGCAGGTTGTTCCTGTTTTTCTTCTTCGAGTTGTTGTTCTACAGGTTCTGCGTTTGATTCTACCTTGTCCTCCGTCTCGTCCGGCGTAGCGGACGAAGGAGGGAAGACGGATTCGTTCTGCGGCTGACTTTCGACGGTAGTTTCCTGTGCTATCTCTTTCTGCACTTGCTGAACATCAGGCTCAGTAACAGGTTTGGGAAGCTGATTTGGTTCAATTTTTGCTTTTGGGGCTTCCTTTGCCGCATCGGCAAGTTTGTTTACGAACTCGCCCAGCATATCGTCTTCAAGCCGGTTTGGTTCGGCTTTAATTTCTACAGGTGCAGCAGTCTGTGTTTTGCCCGCAGCTTCGTCCCGAGGCGAGTTTGGCTCAATAGTGATTGTCCCAGTTACATTTGCCTCAATAACAACCGGCTCTTTAGTAAATATAACATCATTCCCCGAAGCAACTGCCGCTGCAGATGGTTCCTGCGATAATTGCTGCAGGCTTTGCTGATTTGGTTCTGCCTGCGGTGAGCCTGCCTGCACTGAGCTTTGTCGAAGTGTCGAACCCGCCTGATTCGGCTCTGCCTGGTTTGGTTCTGCCTGCGGTGAGCCAAGTCGAACCGCCTGATTCGGTTCTCCCTGATTTGGTTCTGTTTGGGTTGGTTTCGTTTCGGATTGTTTTTCGATAAGACTGTTTTTAACTGCCTCTGTAATTTTATCTTTTTGTTCTTCTGGCGCGATTATCAGCAGTTTGTCTTTATATTGGCAGACTATTGCCTTCACGGCTGCAGTTGAAACGGGACCTTCTGTCAGCGATCCGAATGAGTATTCTCGTCCTAATTGCGCATCGATTTTTTCAGTGGCAGGCAGCGGCTTATTTGGCTCGATATCGAGGAATTGGACATTGTATTTTTCGTTGGCATCTACAAGTTTGACAACTGTGCTCGCATAGACAAGCTGTTCGGGGCTGCCGGCAACGGAAATCGCGGTTGTGCCGGGTATTGCGAGGACTGTATCGGCAATTTGAGCCGATTGAAGGTAATCTTTTGCCTGCTGCGCGGTTATATTACGAAGCGTAAAGATTCTGACCCGCACAAACTGCTGCGGCGAATCAGGCTGTTTTTCTTGGGCTGCGCAGATATCATTTATTGGTATAATTACCAATAACAATAAAACCGACAGCATCACCTTTTGCACGTGCCGGCTTACAAACCAACCTTGGCACAAGTGTTTTTTCACCTGCCTATTCACTCCATTTAAGCTATTTATATGTTTTATCGGACAAAAAGGCATAAAATGCTTAAAAATAATATACTTATGTTGAATTTTCCCTCCCTGCCGCTTTTACTTTTTCCTCCCTGTTTTTCTTTATCTTTTTTTACCTTGTTCGTCTTATTCTTCTCGGTTCTCTCGGCCCGGAACCGCCTTCCGGCTGATTTGGCTCTTGGCGTCTGGGAACCGGCCGATTGATTTTAGGGGGTTGTTTTTCATTAGCATCCGGAGCCTTTGCAGGACTGGGTTTACCAACAGCATTTGGCTCTTTGGGTTTATCAACAGCATTTGGCGAATTCGACTTATCGGCGGCATTTGGCTCATTAGCTTCAATGTTTTGTAGTTGTGTTTCAAAGGATTTAAGGATTTCGCCGAGGTCTTTAAGCTCATTTGCTTCCTCAGATGTCATACCAAGCGTTTCAGGATTTTCCTGAAGCTGCTTTAGCCAGTTTATATTGTCCTGAACCTCTTCTTTTGTAGGCTCAGGCCCAAGCTCAGGTTGGACGTTTTCAGCACTGGAAACGCTGTTTGGGTCCGTTGAAACCGCTTCAGATTGATTGCTTTCCTTGCCCTGCCAGTCGGGAACAGCCTTGCTCTCAACTTCGCCTGTAAAAGACGTTACGTAATCAGGCTTCTGCTGCGATTCAGCGGTAAGTTCATAAGTCTTGTCGCCATCACGAATTAACACGGCACCCATGCCTATTTTTTCTATTACTAAATATCCGATTTTTTCGCCTTCTCTGACCCAATGCCAACCCTTGCCAACCTCGTTTATAAGCGCCCAGGAACTCTTCTCATTGCCGGCATAATAACTTGTGCCAACGAGCGTAAACTTAGCTGTAATAGCGGCTTTCGGACGAAGCTCTTCAGGAGTAGGCGCCCTTCTTACAGGCTCAGGCGGCGGAGGCGGATTTATACGCAACGCAAAGGCCTTGGCCTGACGAATTAAAGGCGTATCCTGCTCAATAGGAGCGCCTTTTTCGGCAGAACCGGCCAACTGCTCAGCAATGCCCGGAGCGGCGAGAAACTTCTCAATGCCCTTGTCCGACGCTATCCCCTTTGCAGCAATGAAGATAATGATACCTAAAGCCGCTACGGCTATCAAAATCGTCGTTATCCTGAGCGTTTTTACCATTCAAAACCCTGCATAAACCAATTAACTACATATATTTGACATCGGAATGTTATAGAAGTTCCCATGATTTTTGTTTGAGGCAAACAAAAATAGTTATCGGTTATCAGTTATCAGGAATCAGGAATGTGGTTATTTGTTATCGGTTTTTGCGGATAAATTCCGTTGAGTTTGAAAAGAAGCAGGGATATAATTGTTTATGCAAAAAGTGTTCGAGGAAAAAAATATGAATGATGACAACTATTTAAGAGATATGAACAAGGGAGAAATATATCATGTCTAAAACTATATGGGGTGTGGAAGTTCAAGAGGATCTTATTGAATCACTAACCAAGGTAAAAAAACCAATATTGGCGATTGTTGAACTTATTTGGAATGGGCTTGACGCTGATGCAAATGAAATAGAAGTTAATTTT